>NZ_DATIDY010000210.1:0-41455 GCF_035456085.1 Flavobacterium sp. | reverse complement strand
CCTCCTGCAAAAGAATCTACCGCTTATGCCAGTGTTTAATCTGTAAAAACAAAGGATGAATTATACTAATTTTAATATACACGAAGAATTTTTTATAGATATGCAACGCTGCATTGGCTGTAAAGCCTGTGAAATGGCCTGCGCCGAATGTGAGACTAACGGTCAGGAATCCTTAATCAGCGTCAATTATGTGGATCGGGCTTCGACGGTGCAAACCACCGTTCAGGTGTGTATGCATTGTGACGACCCGGTTTGTGCCAATGTGTGCCCCGCCGATGCGATATCGAAAGATGAACACGGAATTGTGCACACTGCCAATACCGAAAGATGCATTGGTTGCTCCAATTGTGTTTTGGCTTGTCCGTTTGGCGTGCCGAAAAAGGAAGAGTCCTACGACTTGATGATGAAATGTACGATGTGTTACGACCGAACCAGCATTGGCAAAAAACCAATGTGCGCTACGGTTTGTCCAAGTGGTGCTTTGTTTTATGGAACAAGAGCCGAAATCGAGGAGATGCGTCCGAACAGTACGCCAATTAATACTTTCATTTTTGGTAAAGAAATTGTCAACACCAAGGTGAATATCATGATGCCGAAGGGAAGTACAGAGCTAATTATATACTAAGTATAAGTATTAAGATTTTAGAGAATAGAGAGTAGAATATAGAAAATCGAAATGCTTAGATTTTTAGTTTGCAGATAACTTCTGAAAAACTTGAAACCTTAAACATTAAACTTGAAACAAAACTTTTTACAAGATAAAAAAATGTCAAAAGAAGATAATTTAAATAAAAATTGGAAGAAAGACTTTCCAATCCTCAAACAACAGGCGACTAATGTAAGCCGTCGTGATTTTGCCAAATTCTTGACCCTGGTTTCAGGCGGACTGATGGTTGGCAGCGGACTTGTAGCAGCCAAAGCCTATCTGCTTCCGAAAGAAGAAGTCGAAGGAGAACATTTTGTATGCAAGAAAGATGAGGTTCCATTGGGTGGAACCCGCGCTTTTGTGATTGAGGGAAGTACAATTCCCTATATTTTGATTCACCTCGAAAATGGGGATTTCAAAGCTTACGAGCAAAAATGTACTCATCTTTCGTGTTCCGTGTTTTACAAACCCGGCACTGGAATCATCCATTGCCCATGTCACGAAGGCTCTTTTGATGCCAAAACAGGAGATGTTCTGGCAGGCCCTCCTCCAAGAGCATTACCAAGTTTAGAAGTTTTTTTCAAAGAAAATGACATCTATGTCAAAGCGTCACAGCATGAAGAACATGCCGTGTAAAAACTAAAACAGAAAGCTATGAGTACCTTTAGAACCAGTCAAAATCAAGCGAATCCCAACAAGCTCAATAACATTCTTTCGACTTTGATATTCATATTAATTTTGAATGTCACCATACAGATTTGGTTGCTGTACGCCTCGTTGAACAATGCTTTAGAAAATAATAAGGAAATTTTAATACCCGCATTTATTGCCTCATTAATTTTGTTTTTAATAGGCTTTAGTTGGTTGTATTATCTGCCTTCCGGGAATAAACCGCAACAAAAATAGAGGCTGGAAAGCCCTTATTTATTACAATCCTGGTTTAACGGCCGGGATTTTTTATGTCGAAAGATTAATTATTTCGGATTATCCGTTTTACTTCGATAACTTACTTCTATTTCATACAAGGTGTTGAATTAGAGTAAAATATTGGAAAAGTAAAAAAAATACCGAAGCGTAATCTTCGGTATTTATATGCTTATTTCTAAAACTCAAATTCCCCAATAAGAATTTTGCTGTCGCTTTCGCGCTTGTTTTGTTTCTGACTTTGGAAAACAGCAATTTTACGTTCTTGTCTTCCATCATTATAGTGTAAATACACTTCTGCCATTACAGTTGAAGGTCCGGAAAGCATATTTTGTCTTTCGCCAAAGAAATTAGTTTTAATCTTATATTTTCCTTTAATAGCATTTTTTAATAAAAATTGTTCTGGCCCAAAACCGCGAGTAAAGTCATTGCTTAATCTACCACCAATTTCTGTCGATTTATTGGAGTAGGAGCAATCTTCGCCTCTAGGATCTGTAACCCAAAGATCAATATCGGTATTGTCTTTATTCCAGTTGATTACTATTCGAATATCTACTGGGAGACTTACTTTTAATCGGTCGTCAATTTTGCTTGCATCAACATTTTTGTTTTGAATCAGAATATTGTTGATTTCGATAATCAAAATCTCTTCAATACCATTATCTCTCATCGAAATTTCATCGGTATACTCCTGATATAGCATCGATTTATAGATATTAAGAGCTTCCTGAGGCTTTTTATTATCTAACAATGCCAGTGCATAATCTCTGTGGCTTTGAGCATCAAAAGGTCTCCATTCTAGAATTTTTTGGGTTATCCACAATTCTTTTTCATAATTTCCTCTTTGTTTTAGCAGATAATGTATTGTCTTGTACAATTCTTCATTTTCCAAATCAAGTTCGGCCAATGTGCTTAAAACTTTTAAAGAAAGTACTTTTTCTCCCTTTTTGAATAACAATTTTGAGATATCAAAATAGTAAGAAACCTGCTTTTCATATTTTGAACGATTTTCCAAATATTTTTGGTAAATCAATTCAGGTGTTTGTAAAGCCTGAAAATCTTTCATGTATTCTTCGTTGCTTTCTACATCTATCAAAGTTATTTTTCCTCTTGGTTTAGCTGTAGAAAAGTTTTGATCTGATTCGTTTTCAGCCATTGACTTGTATTCACTATTGGTGCTTACCGCTTCACTTAATGCTTGCTTAGAAACTGTTGGATATAACTTTTTCTCTTTAGGTTTATATTCAGCTTCCCACCAGGTTTTTAGTTCGCGTGTTACATCAAAAGCTTTTGATAGAAGGTTTTTTCTTTGTTCAAAAATTTGTCTTTTATTTTGAGAAACGATTTTGTTGTATTCTGATAATAATTCCTGAGGCGGAGCTATTTTGTAACGCACATAATCATAAATATCTTCTAATACGATAAGGCTGGTATTTTTACTTACTACTCCAAATTGTTCACTTAGATTTTTGATTTCGTCGCGATTTTGAGTTGGATTAAGTTCAAGGTCATTGATTTTTCTTTGTGCCCAAAATTGTGAAATTGGCCAATTATCTGTCTCCACAGCTGTGCTAAAATCAACAGGTACTTCATAATTTTTATTTCCTACTGAAAAGACTGCAGTAAGTTTGCCCAAATTTGGAGTAGAAATTCCAAATATATTAACAGGTTCATTTACGACACTTCCAACATTTGGAAACAGCTCTTGTATATTTGCATTTTCTTTAAAACCCAAAAATTTAACTGCTTGTCTGTTGAATGTTTTTAGGGCTGACTGAGTATCTAATTCATTAAGATTGATAAAATTCCCTCCTGATTGAAACGCCAAAAGTTTAAGCAGATTAAAATCTGAAGTTGGTGTACTTACAATACTATTTAGCGGTTTTTTGAATTTTATGGTTAAATCGCCAAAGTTTGAAATCCCATCAGAAAATAAAAGATATTCCTCAACTCCTGAAATTTCTTTTAATGCGCCAAAGTCAGTTCCACCATCATATTGGAGAGTAATAATTCTGTTTTTCAGCTTACTCCAATCTCCTGCTGAAACAGTAAAATCTTCAGCTTTTTCTAAAACATTATTCAAAAGAACAAAAGTTACCGAGCTATTTTTGTTTTCTGAAAAATAGGCATTAAGAAAGTCAATTTCCTTATCATGATTTCGCTTTGACCCACTAAACGAATTATCCCAAATGATGGCAATTTTCTGAGATTTCGGTTTTTCTTTCACGGGGAAATCCATAGATACGCTTGCCGCAAAATACGATTTGTCGTCAGAGGCCTTTTGCAAAAGAACATTAGAAGACTGATTTATTTTTGGAATTGCTATTTTTAGACTTTCGTTTGGTCTGAAATTTTCTTTGTTAATTTCGGCTACCCATTGATTTCCCTGTTTTTGAAAAGTAAAACTGCCATCTGGATTTTCTATAATTTTTGGTGTTACAGCATTTTCAGAAATCAATACTTTCAAACTAAATTTCGGGATACTTGCTGTTGAATTAGCAAAATTTAAAAAATACTGATAATCAGTTGCAGCATTTTTAAGTTCCTGATGATAAGTAATCTTAATTGTTCTACTACCTCTCACAGGAATTGGATAGATTCTTGTTCGGAAATTATTTCCCTCTACTTTTTCAATAATACCTGGATCTACATTTCTTTTTTCGACACTTTCGAAGATTTCTTTGGCACGTTCTTTTGGGACAGGAACCGCATCTCTCATCTTTCCGTTAATGTCCAGTGCATAGCCGCTTACGCTCACACCTTCAGGCAAAGGAATAGTTAGTTTTCCTTCTAAAAGTCGTTCACTAGGATTGTAAAACGTATAAGTTGCTGTTGTAGTAGCAAGATTTCCGAAAATCTTAGTGTCAATTTTTGCTTCTTGAAGTATTACTGGATGCGTTTTTAGATTTTGAATGTCTAGTGTTGGAATCTGTGAAAAAGCGACACTAAAAAAGAGTAGTGCGCATAAATTGTAAATTTTATTCATGTGAAAATGATGTTTTTTATTTGATTAGAAATGAGAAAAAATCAATTAGTTTTTTGCCTAATGATTCAATTATAGGTCATTAATATGTTTAGCAACAATTCCAAAATTGATTCCTTGAACCTGATCGATTCCACTGAAATTGACTGCAATCAGATAGCCACACTCATTAAATACCGGAGCGCCACTGGCACCATGCGTAGAAGTGATGCTATATTGGATTTTATTACCATCCGATTCTTTACTGATTTGACCGTTGTAAAGTTGGACTTTAATTCCTGAATTTGTTTGAGCCAAATCCATTCCTAACGGATAACCAATCATTATTGCTTTTTGTCCAGGCATTAAAGATTGATCATCTTCAACTGCATTGTCAAGATCGACAATGTTTTCTACACTTTGTGGTGTTTCATGATTTGTCAACTGTAAAAGGTCTAAATCAATATTGGAGTCTTCTGAAATTTTATTGATTTCACAACTTAGCCAATTTCCCTCTGAGTCATGGAGTGCAACCTCAATTTCAATGGTTTTTACATATACTTCAATATCATCTTTAGAGACATATTCTTTAACTGGAATAGCTGCGGCAATATCGGTAGTTTCTTTTATTGTATCTGTTTCTGCGTCATTAGAGCTGACAAAATCCTCACCTGTTGACTCTTGATTTGCTTCACCATTATCTTCATAATCTCCTTCATCGTCACCTTCATCATCACCTTCATCTCCATCATATACAGACGCTGTTTTCCAATTGCGACTGATGAAATTTTCATAGTCGTCTTCAGAAACATCTGTGGTAAGAATTGAAGCAATCTTCATTCTCAGATTTCGTATATTGCTATTCACTTTTTCGCTTTCCTCATTTGACGAATTCCATGGTTGCAAAACGTGGTTATTGGTAACTATATTTCCTTTTCTATTAACAAAAAAACCTGTTCCGTAAATTGTTTCTTCTTTTGCATCTTCATCTTCATTAATCTGGATTTCTATTCCTTTGATTTTTGCAAAATATCCATATCTGTGTTTGATTAGTACAACTGCATCCTTATATGTATTATATATTTTGGTGTCTGAACCTAAGCAAATATTTTTTCTTTCTTTTTTATAATATACATAACCAGTTAAAGAAAATAGTGATATAAAAACTATACTTCCTAAAATAATAAATGCTCTTTTGAAACGACTTTTTTTATTGCCAATAGGTGTTAAATCTCCGTTTGGTTCAATTTTTCTAATTTTCATTATGTTTTATTGTTTTGTATTATGGATCTATTTTAATTTTTCAAATGTAGTAATTTATGTATAAATTATAATTATTTTAACAAATATAATACATCAAAATAGATAAATATTTCATGTATCTTTAAAAAACTTAGCTTATTCGAGTGCTTGATTTTAAAAAGGTATGAGTGAGTTTTATGCAAAAAAAAAAACAGTCTCCAAAATATTTTTTGAAGACTGTTTTTTTATATCTTAGGTTTTATTAAATGTCCTTTGAGGCATATTTTACAAATCCACCTGCATTTCCATTTCGCTCGATTGATTGCTGAACGATAAGATATCCAATGTCAATCATGTTGTTTAATTCGTACAATTCAGTTGAAACTAAGTGGTTTTGAATGATTTCGTTAATTTCAATTTGCATGTTTTTCAACGTTTCTTTGGCTTTTGATAAATCCGAATCAAATCTCACAATTCCTGCATTTTGACGCATCAATAATTGCAGTTTTGCTTTGGTTGTAGCAATATATTCAGTTGAGGTTTTGGTTTTTGATTGAATAGGCCAATTTGGGACAGTGCTAGTTTTTTCTGAAGCTACGAATGGATTGTCGGCCAAATAATGATATATTTTATCCGAATAAACCAAAGCTTCCAAAAGAGAATTCGATGCTAATCTATTAGCTCCATGTAAACCTGTTCGGGAACATTCACCACAAGCAAATAAATTTTCTACAGATGTTTTTCCATTGCGATCAACGACAATTCCACCGCATAAATAATGTTGGGCAGGAACTACAGGAATCCAATCTTTCTCAAGATCAATGCCCAAGTCTTTGCAATGTTTGTAAATCATTGGGAAATGATTTTTAAAAGCAATCATATCCAAATGCGTACAATCTAAATAAACACACTCATCGCCCGATTTTTTAAGTTCCAAATCAATGCTTTGAGAAACAATATCTCTGGATGCCAGATCTCCTCTTGAATCATAGTTCTGCATGAAGAAATCGCCTTTTTTGGTTCTCAAACGAGCACCAAAACCACGAACGGCTTCTGATATTAAAAATTTGGAATCGCTACTATTGTCGTTTAATGCAGTTGGGTGAAATTGTATAAATTCCATATCCTTAATCACAGCATTTGCGCGGTATGCCATTGCAATTCCGTCGCCCGTTGCAATGATAGGATTTGTGGTGTGTCCATAAAGATGTCCAATACCACCAGTTGCCAATAATGTGAAATCAGATTGATAAGTAAGGATTTCGTTAGTTTTTTCGTCAAGTGCATAAGCACCTACGCAACGATTATCTTGAGTAATTAATTCTAAAGCAAAATGATGATCCAGTACAGTAATGTTTTCTTTTTGCATTACTTGTGCCAAAATAGCGCGTTGGATTTCATGCCCGGTCTGGTCTTTGTGATGCACGACTCTGTTTTCTGAGTGCCCGCCTTCTTTGCCCAAGTCAAAAGTTCCTTTGGCATTCGTGTCGAATTGAGCTCCCCATTCAATTAATTCTTTTAATCGTTTTGGGCCTTCGGTGACAACCATTTTAACTACAGCTTCGTCACACAATCCGTCTCCACAAATCAGAGTATCTTCAATATGTTTTTGATACGAATCTTCAGTTTTATCAGTAACAATTGCAATTCCGCCCTGGGCGTACTTTGTATTTGACTCGTCAGCGTTAGCTTTGGTTATAATAGTGATATTTCTCTCAGGAAAACGATTGGCCATTTTGAGTGCAAATGTCAAACCTGCAACTCCAGAACCTATAATTAAATAATTGGTTGTACTCATTTATTATGATAATTCGAGCATACGTTCGATAGGGATTAATGCTTTTTCTCTAATGTCATCTGGGACATTAACTTCGGGGGTTTCATTTAGTAAGCAATCATATACTTTTTGCAATGTGTTCATTTTCATGTAACCACATTCACTGCAAGCGCAAGTATTATCCTCGTTTGAAGGAGCTGGAATCAGAATTTTATTTGGTACTTCCTGTCTCATTTTATGCAAAATACCAGCTTCTGTAGCGACAATAAATTTATTGCTTGGATTGGTTTTTACATAATTAATCATTCCTGCAGTAGACCCAATATAATTAGCTGTTTTTAGAATATGCGTTTCAGATTCTGGATGTGCAATGATTTCAGCGTCTGGATTTTGTTTGTACAAAGCAATCAGTTTATCTAGCGAAAATGCTTCGTGAACCACGCATGATCCATCCCAAAGCAACATTTTTCTGCCCGTTTGTTCCATTACATATTTACCTAAATTTTTATCTGGAGCAAAAATAATTGGTTTGTCTTTTGGAATAGATTCTACAATTTTAACTGCATTTGATGATGTTACCACAATGTCTGTCAACGCCTTTACTTCGGCAGAACAGTTAACATAAGTAATTACAATATGATCAGGATGAGCTTCTGTAAATTCTTTGAATGAGTCGGCAGGACAAGATTCAGCCAGTGAGCAACCTGCTTTTAAATCTGGTAAAATAACTTTCTTGGTTGGGTTTAATATTTTGGCAGTTTCGGCCATAAAGTGAACTCCTGCAAAAAGGATAATATCGGCATCAACTTTCATTGCTTCTTGAGATAATCCCAAGCTGTCTCCCACATAATCAGCCACATCTTGAATATCGGATTCTTGATAATAATGCGCGAGTATAACCGCATTTTTTTCTTTTTTCAATTCCAATATACGCTCTTTAAGACTTTTCATTTTTTAAAAACTTTAATGGTGTTTTTTTAATTGAGATTAATTCTATGCAAATATAAGGTAAAACTTTGAAGCTACATCTGTACTGAAGCTATCTAATTAAACTCAAAAAAGACGTTTTTGTTAAAAAAAATCTTATTCTGACTTTGGCAACCTGCAAACTTAATGGAATATGTTTCTTGATAACATGATAATTATCAGCTTTTAAGCGAATTAGTATAATGACCTTTGTGCAGAATTTAATTACCGAATTTTTAGATATATGACAACTAAAAAACCCCTACACACTTTTCATATTCCAGTAATGGGATTGGCTTATACAATCGATAGTCCGATACGAGTGGCACAATACGGAATTTCGTCCGTTGTTTCTATTATCGATGACGATTTAATCGAAAAAATGAACGCTTTCTATAGCGAAAAATTTAAAATTCCGTATCAGGAAATCACAGAAAAGATTCATGATTACAGAGCACAACGAGTTACTTCTTATTTGAATTTGATGGATACTATCGTAAAAGATAAATTCGAAAAATTTAAAGTTGAATTAGCAGAAAGCAAACAAGCTTTAGAGAATTATATTGCGATGTTGCCTAATAGATCTGAAATTAAAAAAGGACTTCAAAACCTTATTGATGAAGGAATTGCTGTGAAAGATTCTATCAAAAATTATCTGGAAGAGAATCTTTCTCCAGGTGAAATTGATGTGAATATAATGACCAAAGTCGATAAAGATAATTTTATCAAAAACGAGCAACTGCCAGTAGAATTCAATGATGCGCATGCTTCACTTCGTGGTTTTGCTAATAGCAATTTGTCTTCATCAGTGGTTCTTTCTGCGGGAATGAATCCTAGATTGTACGCTTATTTTGAGAACTTTCCAGTCTTTTATCCAGATGCTAATGGCAAATTGCAAAAGAAAATTATCCTAAAAGTAAGTGACTTCAGATCAGCGATGATACAAGGAAATTTCCTCGCTAAAAAAGGACTTTGGGTTTCTGAATATCGTATAGAATCTGGTTTAAACTGTGGTGGTCACGCTTTTGCTACTGATGGTTATTTGTTAGGTCCAATTTTGGAAGAATTTAAACAAAAGAAAGAAGAATTAATACAATCAGCCCATGGGTTGATGGCAAAAGCTTTGGAAACAAAAGGAATGCCTATTCCGGCAATGCCGTTAGAATTGAAAATTACTGTTCAAGGTGGTGTTGGTACTGCCGAAGAACATGAGTTTTTGTTAGAAAAATATCAAGTTGATTCTGTAGGTTGGGGATCACCGTTTTTATTGGTTCCAGAAGCGACTTCAGTTGATTCTGAAACTAGAGCATTATTGGAAAAATCAAAAGAAGATGATTTTTATTTGAGTGGTATTTCGCCTTTAGGAATTCGTTTTAATGCTGTAAAAGGAACTACTAATGACTATTTTAGACAGAAACGTATTGACGCAAATAAAGCAGGAAGTTCTTGTCCGAAAAAATTCTTGGCTTTAAGTAAAGAATACGGTCCAAAAGGAATGTGTCCAGCTTCTAAAAGTTACCAAGATTTAAAATTAGAAGAATTGGAAGCTGAAAAAGATTCTCTGTCTCAATTGGCTTACAATAAAAAGAAAAATAGCATTACCGAGAAATCATGTTTATGTGTTGGGTTAGCTAATACTGCTTATCTTGAGAATGATATTAAAATAAAAGGACAATCTCAAGGAGTTATTGTTTGTCCAGGACCTAATTTGGCTTATTTCGACAAAGAAGTTTCTCTTGCGGATATGGTAAAACATATTTATGGAAATGCTTCTGTGCTTGGAAACACCGAACGCCCAAATGTAATCATCAATGAATTGAAAATGTATGTTGATTATTTGAAAAATGAAATCAATGAATTTTCAGAGCAAATTACAGGACCTCAAATCAAAAAATTAAACGCTTTCAAGAGCAATTTGAATGAGGGAATCGAATATTATCAATCATTATTAGCTTCTAGTAATTGGTTTGAGAAAAGTAAACAAACTATTGAAAAACAATTGCATTCGTATAAGAATGAGTTGCAACAGCTTTTTATTCCGGAATTAGCAGTAGTTTAAATTAGAAAAAGACTTGATGAAAATCAGGTCTTTTTTTTGCCTTATCAATTTTATTATTTAAAAAACTTCAAAAATAGTTACCAAAGCACTCGCAGTAGTCATAGCAAGTATCGCGAAGATGATAAAGGTTAATATAGTCAAAAAGAATACTTTTATTTTTGATAGCTTATTAAAGAATTGTTCATTGGTCCAGATGTATAAGATCAAATCAATAAAGAAAATAATATTAAATAATTTATTGAATGTTGGAGTTCCGTTGTAGTAATAAAACAAAGGGAGCAGTAGAATTGATACATATAATTTTTGAGCCGCTTTGTAGGTATTAAGGATAAAATATTCTATGAAATTATACCCTTGCTTTCTAAAACAAATTACTGTGCCTATAGTATGTAAAGGGATAAAGGCTAAGGTTATCAAAGAAAAATGAGCATTTATCCAATCACTTATTGTTTTAGGATTGATATGTTGATTTGGATCACCATTCCCTTCAATTTTGATTGGCATATCTATTTTTAATAAATGTGCACTTGCTGCATAAGCTGTTGCCAAAATAATTACCAAAGAAATAGGTTTGAAATGCCTTACGCGTTTCCCTTCAATAAATTCCCTGATTGTATGTCCAGGTCTGGTAAATAGTTCCTTGGCCGTATAGATTACGCCTTTGTCAAAATGTAGAAATCCGTGTTGGATGTCATGCAATAAATAATGAAAATTGAGTTTGTGTGTATCCGCGGGTTGTCCACAATTACTACAATAATGACCTTTGTAGATTTGAAGGCAGTTTTTACAAATAATTTCCATCTTTAGACTTTTAAGGCTAAATAATACATTATCAGGTAAATATAATGTTTTATTTAAAAAGTTAAAATAGAAATTTTATTTAATCACGGAACAAACCTTCGCGTTTTAGTTTTATTAAGTAAAATATCGAACAAATAAAATATTGTTTTTTATTAATATTTTAAAAAAGTATCTCCGCTCTTAATTCCCAATGCTAATTCTTCCAAATTGGTATTTTCAAGCATGTGGGCCAATTCATTTCGTATGGATTTGAATTTTTCATGCATCGGGCATGGGTGTGCATCAGAACATTGGCTAAGTCCTAAACCGCATCCTGTAAAGACGCGATCGCCCTCTAGAGCTCTTACTATTTGCGCCAACTTTATATCTTTCATCGTTTCTCGCGGAATTTCAAATCCGCCTCCAACTCCTTTTACAGAATGAATGAGATTATCTTTGGATAAAATTTGAAGTATTTTAGCAGTAAAAGCCTCTGGAGAATCAATTTTTTTTGCAATATCTTTTAGTCCAGTTCTTTTGTTTTGATGAGATTGTGAAGCTATAAAAATGGTAGCTCGGATTCCGTATTCGCAGGTTTTTGAGAACATATTTTGTTTTTTACAAATTTAAGAAAATAGTTTTATTCTGACTATAAAACACTGTAGTTTTGGTTGAAAAAATGATGTTTTTTTATGTTTTTTTGAATAAGCTGGCTAATACAAATATCAAGCCGACAGGTAAGACAGTACTAGCTAAAAATAAATTCAAATAATAATTCGGAAACGTGCCTTTATTGAGATACAACCAAATGCCCTGAAGGAATAAAAGCACTTCGGTTGCAACAAATCCCAACAGAAAAATATTGATTCCGAACTTCGAAACTGCGCTTTTATTTACGAAATTATTTTGCAACACAAATCCAAACAGAAAGCCGGTAATAATTCCCAACATTGTCAGATGAATGTATCCAACTACAAAATTCCTGATTTCGTGTGATACGTGAGCCAAGTCGGGTACCAAAACTACTAACTGAATACTGATTTTTAGTAATAATGAAAATAGCGCAAATCGATAGACCGTTTTTTCTAAAAAAGATAATTCTGTAAAAAAAGCTTTAAGTTGTGGTTTAATAATTCGAATAAAAAGTAGCATCGCAATTAATTGTAATAATACACCAACAACATTTATCCAATAAAAAATAGGATTAGAAAGGTACCAACTCACAGGCAAGGCCAATGTCAGGACTGTCGCGATCACAAATAAAATATAACATAGGCGAAAACTTTTCTCATCTATATTTATTTTGATTTGGTTAAAAAATAACGCCAGAACAGCAAACAAAAACCAACCATTAAACTGAAAATGAAGGAAAAACTGAATCGCAATTTGGTAGAAAGCACTTGCCTTACCCAATAATCCAACAGCTGGACCCAAACACCAAACGCCAAGAGTGGAGAAAACCATAAAAAACAATGAGGTTCGCAACATTCTTTTTTCAGGGAAAGTGCTAGGTTTGGCATCTCTCAAAATTAAACGAACAAAATAATAACTGCAAAAAATATGCAAAGTCGAAAATAAGATAGAAACAAATGCATAACCTTGGGCAGGAAAATCTATCATCATTCCGATCACAGCTACTTCGGTAATCCAAAATAATCGATTGTAGATGCGTTTTTGTTGTTCTTCTTTTGGTACAAAAAAATGAATAATCAGACAGTATAACATCAAGTAAACCCAGCCCAGCATGGCAACATGAGAATGTCCGTGCATTAAAAACTGAAAATTCACACCTTCAATTGGGACAACATACATCAAACGAAGAAAAAGGCCCATAAGTGCTGCAATAAAAAAATTGAGAAAGCATATTAAGAGCCAGGATTTTTTCATGATGATTAGTTAAAACAAAGTGATTATTTTACGCGTTGGGTGTAATTATTTTTTTACCACATAGAAACATTGATTTTATAGTTTTTTTAAAAATGCTAAATAACCGTTTCACTTCTCACATAGTAATCTATGTGAAACTAGTGCTATTTCTATTTATTCTTTACAGATTAAGTATAAAATCTATGTTTCTATGTGTTTCATTTTTTTTATTTATACTGGATTACACCTCGCGATTAATAATTTTTATACCATGTATAAACTTCTTTCAATGCTTTTTAAAAACCTCCAAAACGGATAAATGATCCAAAAATTAGCATTAAAACTCCGATGATTGTTACTGATAGAATGTGAAAAGTCATTTCGGGTAATTTGCTGGAATCTGTTTTTAATTTGGGTAAAACTCTGAATTGTGCGCTCAATGCAAATGCAACTGTGAGTAGCAAAAAAAACAGTTTTGTAGAAACCACTTTTTCGATTGGAGTTTCAAATTGGAACCAATATTCAATTGTTACCCCATATTTGTACGCCATTAAAATTCCAGTAATTATTAATAAAGCCAAAGCGGTCATGCCAACAGGTTCGTATTTTCTTTCGTAGTTCAAAATTATTTTAGGGTCTTTCTCTTTTAGCGCTTGTGGCAAATAAGCAAAACAAATCAATAAATGGCCGCCAACCCAGATGGCAGCGCTCAAAAGATGAATGATTAGCAAAAAATGATGATTCATACGATTTTATGTGTTGTAATTTTAGTTCAAAATTACCCTCTAAAACATATTTTTATATTTTCTGTCGAAAGGGATTCGTTTTCTAGCTCTCTGAATGAATGTTCCAGTTTCTTAATTGTGGTAACATCATTTTTAAAATGTTGAATATAGTAATTTCCTGTATAACCAACATTTTCTAAATAACAAATCATTTCGCGAATGTCTTCTTTTTTTAATAAATCTGAATGCACGGTGGTGCGAACTTCAAATTGAATATCTTTTTGCAGCAATAAATGCAATGATTTTTCGAAAGCAACAAAAAGATTAGACTGTGTAATTTTTTCGAAATTGTCAGGCATCGCTTTAAAATCAAGCGCTACATAATCAATAAGTCCTTTTTTAATTAATTCTTCAAGCACTTCTGGTTTTGATCCATTGGTGTCTATTTTGACTAAGAAACCCATTTCCTTGATTTCGGTAATAAAGTCAATGCTTTTTTTGTGCAATAAACATTCGCCACCACTAAGCACTACTGCATCTAGCAATTGTTTTCTGCCTTTGAGAAATTGAATGGCATTTTCATAAGAAATAATTCCTTTGCCAAAAACAATTTCGGGATTATAACAATAAAGACATCTCATATTGCAGCCTGCAAACCAAAGAATGCAGGCTGATTTATGAGGATAATCTAATAACGTAAACGGGGTTAAGTTATAGATTGGTTTAGCAACATCTTGCTTCTGTAAAATGAGTTCGTTGTCTGTGTTCACCTTTTTTTCCTATATTAAAACTTTCTACTGGTCTGTGATAGCCCATTACTCTCGTATACACCAAACATTTTGTTCGTGATTCCTGATTTTTTTCTAAAATTTGTTCTGCCGTTATTTTCATAGTTTTTATTTAAGTTACTGTGTTACTAAATTGCTGAATTACTGAGTTTAAAATTGTTTAATGGCTTAAGAATGTTTAAACTTAAAGCATCTTAAACCATTAAACGTTGAAACAACTAAACTATATTAAGATTTTCTTTTTGTTTTTCTTCAATCAAAATTTCATCACATTTCGGGCAATATTCATGTTCTCCATTTAAGTATCCGTGTACCGGACATACACTAAATACCGGCGTTACGGTGATATATGGCAATCTGAAATTAGATATAACTTTTTTGACAAATTGTTTGCAGGCTTCTGGAGAACTTATTCTTTCGCTCATGTATAAATGCAATACTGTTCCTCCTGTGTATTTGCATTGCAATTGATCTTGTAAAAGCAAGGCTTCAAAAGGATCTTCTGTATGATCTGCTGGAATTTGCGAACTATTAGTGTAATAAATATTTTCGCCTTGTCCAGCTTGGATAATATCCTCAAAACGTTTTTTATCTTCTTTGGCCAAACGATATGTCGTTCCTTCGGCTGGAGTGGCTTCAAGATTGTAAAGATTACCTGTTTCCTCCTGGAACTCTTTCATTCGGTTGCGAATGTGTTCCAGAACATCGGCTGCAAATTCAATTCCGGTATCAGATGTGATCGTATCTTCATTATTGGTGAAATTCTGAATCATTTCATTCATTCCGTTTACCCCAATTGTTGAAAAGTGATTTCTGAAATGTTGCAAATAACGTTTGGTATAGGGATACAATCCGCGGTCGTACATCTGTTGGATAAACGCTCTTTTTTTCTCCAAAGTCGATTTTGAAATATATAAAAGCTGATCCAGTTGTTTGTACAATGCCTCTTTGTTACCTTTATTAAGATATCCTAAACGAGCCATGTTTATCGTAACAACACCAATACTTCCGGTCATTTCGGCACTTCCAAAAAGACCATTGCCACGTTTTAGCAATTCACGCAAATCCAATTGCAAACGACAGCACATACTACGAACCGCATTTGGTTTGTAGGCATTCTCGTTTTCAACTTGATTACCATTTTCATCTAAAATATATTGGCTTCCGATGAAATTTTGGAAATAAGAGGAACCAATTTTAGCTGTGTTTTCAAAAAGAAGATCGGTATTTTCTCCATCCCAATCAAATTCTTCAGTAATATTCACCGTAGGAATAGGGAAAGTAAAGGGTTGTCCGTTGGCATCGCCTTCGGTCATTACCGTATAATACGCTTTGTTGATAAGATTCATTTCTTTTTGGAAATGTTCGTATCTCAAATCCGTAACTCTGGAAGCACCTCTTTTTTTGGCTCTGATTAATAATTCGGCTGTGACACAATCTTCAAAAATATGATGATCGTTTTTGGTAGGAATCTGTGTTTTTAAATCCTCTGGAACAACCCAATCCAAAGTGATATTGGTAAAAGGTGACTGACCCCAACGTGCGGGAACATTCAAATTATATACAAAACTACGAACCGCTTTTAATACTTCATCAAAAGAGAGGTTATCCTTGAAAACATAAGGGGCCAAATACGTGTCAAATGAACTAAATGCTTGTGCTCCTGCCCATTCACTTTGCAAAATCCCTAGAAAATTAGCCATTTGTCCAAGAGCTTCTCTAAAGTGGGATGGAGGTCTACTTTCTACACGGCCTCTCACACCATTAAAACCTTCATTGAGTAACACTCTCAAACTCCAACCAGCGCAATAACCCGTTAAGCAATCTAAATCATGAATATGAAGATCACCATTTCGATGTGCATAACCTTCTTCTTTAGAATATACTTTATCCAACCAGTAATTGGCAATAATTTTTCCCGCCACATTATTCACTAATCCTGCGTTAGAGTAGGATGTATTGGCGTTGGCATTGATTCTCCAATCGGTTTGTTTGACATATTCTTCGATGGTTTGCGTGCTGTCTACATAAGTCGTGTCTTCATTTAAACCTTCGACATGTTCACGTTGCAGCTTTCTGGTGTGGCGAAACAACATAAACGAACGCATTACTTCGAAATGCTTTTTCTCGAAAAGTGTTTTTTCAATTAAATCCTGAATTTCCTCTACAGCCCAAACTTCTTCTGCGTCAAGTTGAATTAAAATGCTTTCAAAAATATTTTCATCAACATTTACAGAGACACTTTTGAAGCTTTTTTCAATAGCATCTTTAATTTTAAAAGGTTCAAAAGGTCTGTACTTTCCTGTTCTCTTGATGACAAATTCGGCCATAGTTATTTTTTTAATGTTTTATATTTATTTAAAGATGAGCGTTGAAATCTTTTTCAAGTTTGATCGCTTTTGGAAACAAAATATTATTTTCCAAATGGATATGTGTATGTAAATCTTCTTCAAATTCCTGCAACATCGCAAAAGTTACTTTATACGTATTGCAACCATCTGCTGGCGGTGTATAATTGTTGCTCAATTCAGCAATTTTTCTGAAACGTTCGCCTTCTGCATCGTGTTCGTGTTCCATCATGGCAATTGGGTTTTCGACAGTCCCAAAATGAGGTTGCTCAATTAAACGATCAGTTATTGTTGCATCAACCATTTTTTTGATAAAAGGAAATAAGATCAACTCTTCTTTTTTCATGTGTTGAGCCAATTCTCCTGCGCAACCTTTAAAAAGCTCGTTAATTTCTATTAGTTCAGGATGATTTGCACCATGCACTCTGCTTAATTTATCTAAAAATTGAAGAAGAACTGGTGTTTTTTCAGCCACATAACGGTGGTGTTTTTTTTCAATATAATCGGCTAATAAATCAAGTGGCCAAGAATTAAAATCGATTCCGGAATCATTTTTAGAAGCTAAAATCACTTCTATTTCGTTTAATAATTGCTCTGGATTTATTTCTTTTTTCTCACAAACTTCTTCAAGAGTTCTATTCCCTTTACAGCAAAAATCGATGCCATATTTTGAAAATAAAGCTGCAGTTCTAAAATCTTTTGCCACATATTGACCTATTGTAATTTTCTCTAAAGTTTCCATATTGTTATTTTTTTAAGATTAAAATTATACCACAAAAATAGTGATTTTTTAAATAAAAGACAAACTTGTCCTTAATTTAACATAATATTTTAATTTACTTATAAATGGTTGAAAAAGAAAATAGTAGGTTTTTTATTTTCTCATTTTTTGATTAAACAATTTTAGGATTATTTGCGATAAAGGAATATGATTTTTATCATGTTTTTGACAGAACTTAAGAACATTTTATTGTTGAAAACTCAAAAAAAATTATCATAATAAGTTACCTATATATATTAGTACAGTAAAAATTGGCAGACATTTTTTTTCATAAATATTTTCTAATTTCTGTATAAAAGACAAAACTATCCTTTATCTTTGCGAAAAATAAAGGACTTCAATGTCTTTTATTAGAATAAAAAAATATTCAGATTCAATTTTAGTGTTACAATTAAATAAAATAGTATGGCAACTACAGAAAATTATCAAGCCTTAGCCGAAGGTCATCCAGTTTCAATTTATTTTCAGGAAAGAGAATTAATTATTTCGCTTTTAGAAGAAATCAAAACAACAAATCCTTCGGAAGATTTACCCAAATACATCAATATTTTTCATCAATTATTAACTATAGAGAAGCGTTTTGCACGCAAAGAAAATCAGCTTTTTCCTTTTTTGGAAAAAAGAGGTTGGACGGGACCATCACAAGGAATGTGGTCGTTTCATGACAATTTGAGAGAACAGTTCCGATTGATTCAATATTATATCAAAACTAATAATCCAGAAAAAATTAGTATCAATACGCCATTTCTAACAGATGGTATTTATAGATTGTTGGGAGTAGAAGAAACCGTTTTGTTCCCGAATTCATTAGAATTATTGCAAGATGAAGATTGGATAGAAATGCGAAAAGGCGAGGAGGAAATAGGCTGGATGCTTGCTGAAACTCCACCTGCTTTCCCCAAAGCCGAATATATTCATCCCAGTCAGGATTTTACGCAGAGAGATTTATCTTTTTCACTCGAAAACACTTCGCATTATGATGAAGGTTATATGACGGTCGAGCAAGTGAATTTGCTATTAAGAACCATGCCACTAGATTTGACTTATGTGGACGAAAATGATAAAGTGATTTTTTACAACCGAGGCGAAGAACGCGTTTTTCCAAGAAGTGCCGGCATAATTGGCCGTGAAGTGAAATTTTGCCATCCGCCGAAAAGCGTTGGAACGGTGCTTAAAATTTTGGAGGAATTTAGAAAAGGAACCCAAAATGAATCTTCATTTTGGATTAATTATAAAGATCGCTTGATTTATATCCGATATTTTGCTGTGAGAGATGTCAATAAAAATTACAAAGGCGTGATTGAGATGTCTCAGGATATTACTGATATTAAGAAAATTGAAGGTGAAAAAAGATTGCTGGATTGGGAATAATACTGATGTTTTCTATAAAATACCGATGTTGGTTTTATAATTAATTAAGTTGGGTTAAAATTTTTTGTAGAAAAAATTTGCATAAAAATATAATAAATATTATATTTAATGTACTGATTTTCAAATTGTTAACCAATTTAATTTCTTATGGTTTGTTTTGATAAAATTACTGAAATATTTTGTCCTATGTCCTTAAATAACTTTCGATTTAAATTTGAAGCATTGACTTCGCTTTATAGTAATAAATCGAATTCAGGTAATTTACATTTTTTTCTAATTATTTTTTAAAGTATATATAAAAGTTAATAAATATGATATTTATCATTATTTGATTGAAACTCAAATCATACTTTTACCAGACAAATAAGAGACAACGTTATCCTTTATAAAGAATTTTCATTTAAAAAACATAGCTAATCATGAAAAAAACAATTGATTTTATCAGTTTCGGCAAAGTAGTTTTCTTTGCTTTGTTTACCGCTGTTATTTTCTTCTCTTGTAGCAAAAAAGAAGAAGAAAAAAACGCAGATTATTACCAAAAAATTAAAGTCGAAGGACAAAAAGAAGCGGAACTAACGTCTCCACCTTTTGTACCAAAACCTGTAGGTGACAGACCAGCAATGCGCTTGGTCGTTAATTTAGAAATCAAAGAGCAGGAAGGCGAAATGGTTGATGGAACAAAGTATATTTATTGGACTTTTGGAGGTTCTGTTCCGGGAAGTTTTATAAGAACCAGAGTAGGAGATGAGGTTGAATTTCACTTAAGAAATCACCCAGATAATAAATTGCCACACAACATCGACTTGCATGCAGTTACAGGTCCAGGTGGTGGAGCAACATCTTCACTAGTAGCGCCAGGTCACGAAAAAGTATTTAATTTCAAAGTTTTAAACCCTGGATTATACGTATATCACTGTGCTACAGCGCCAGTGGGAATGCACATTGCTAATGGAATGTACGGTTTAATTCTTGTTGAACCAGAAGGAGGTTTGCCACCTGTTGACAAAGAATTCTATGTGATGCAAGGGGATTTTTATACTAAAGGAGCTTATGGCGAAAAAGGGGTTCAACCTTTTGATATGAATAAAGCTATCAAAGAAGAACCAGATTATGTTGTGTTTAATGGTAAAGTGGGTTCAATCGCAGGAGATAAAGCTTTGACTGCCAAAGTAGGAGAGACTGTTCGTATTTATATGGGTAACGGTGGACCAAATTTGGTTTCTTCTTTCCATGTAATCGGTGAGATTTTTGATAAAGTGCATATTGAAGGCGGTGATGCAATTAATAAAAATGTTCAGACAACTATGATTCCTGCGGGAGGTTCGGCAATTGTTGAGTTCAAAATTGATGTTCCGGGAACATTTATTTTAGTAGATCACTCTATCTTTAGGGCTTTCAATAAAGGCGCTTTGGGAATGCTGAAAGTAGAAGGAGAACAAAACAAAAAAGTTTACTCAGGAACAACTCAGGAAGGTATTTATTTGCCAGAAGGTGGAAATATTCAAAATATGCCTGAAGGTGAAAAAGTAGCTAAAACAATTGTGGCCAAATCAGTTCCAGAACAAATTAAATCAGGGAAAGCAATTTTTGGAACAACTTGTTTTGCGTGCCACCAATCCGAAGGGCAAGGAGTACCAGGAGCATTCCCTCCATTGGCAAAATCAGATTATTTGAATGCCAATCCAAGCAGAGCAATCCAAGCTGTAATAAAAGGATTAAGTGGAGAAATTACTGTAAATGGCAAAAAAATTAATAGTGTGATGCCAAGTCAAAATCTATCGGATGAAGAAATTGCAGATGTACTGACTTATGTGTACAACAGTTGGGGAAATAATAAAACAGTCGTTACGCCAGCAATGGTAAAAGCTCAAAGATAATAATAGAATACAATTTAAATATTTATAAAATCATGAAGAAATACATTTTAGCAGCTGCACTAATTGGATTAGGATTGAAAGGTTTTAGCCAGGATGCAAACAAAGGAAAAGACGTTTACACAAAAACGTGTATCGCTTGTCACCAGGCAACAGGAGCTGGAATTCCAGGAGCATTTCCTCCATTAGCAAAATCCGATTATTTGAATGCCGATGTTAACCGTGCTATCAAACAAGTAATCAAAGGGTCATCTACTCCAATTACTGTAAATGGAAAAAAATACACCACACCAATGCCAGCTCAGGCTTTGAGTGATCAACAAGTTGCTGATGTACTAACGTATGTTTATGCAAGTTGGGGAAATAATAAAAAAGTAGTGACTCCAGCAATGGTGAAAGCTCAAAGAAAATAATAAATTTGACCAAAAAAGAGTTCCCATGTTTCTATTTAAAAAATCGACAGCCATCTTTTTATTTTTAATATCAATGTTAATGGATGGGACTCTTTATGGTCAAAATGCAAAAATGGCGCCTATAAGTGGTGGGACATTTGTCCCACTTTATGGTGCGACTACTCAAAAACCGGTCAAAGTTTCTTCATTTAATATTGATGTTTATCCGGTTACCAATGCAGAATACCTAGCTTTTGTAAAAAAATATCCAGTGTACAGCCGTTCCAAAATAATACGCTTGTATGCTGATAAAAGTTATCTCAATCAATGGGCAAGCGATTTTGATTACGGAAAAAATAATTTGAGTAATGCTCCTGTAACCAATGTTTCATGGTTTGCTGCCAAAAAATATTGCGAATGTCAGGGAAAACGTTTGCCAACAATGGACGAATGGGAATATGTCGCTATGGCTGATGAAAAACGCACTGATGCCCGTACCAAAGAACAATTCAATAAATACATTTTGTCTTGGTATGAAAAACCAAAAAGCTATGCCAATCCTATTGGTCAGACTTTCAAAAATTATTGGGGCGTTTATGATATGCACGGTTTAGTTTGGGAATGGACATCTGATTTCAACAGTATTTTTCTTTCGGGCGAATCCAGAAAGGATAAAGACACTGATAGGGATCTCTTTTGCGGAAGCGGATCAGTAAACGCTACCGACTTGATGAATTATGCGGCTTTCATGCGCTATGCTTTTAGAGGAAGTCTCAAAGCGAGCTATACTACCAAAAACTTGGGATTTCGATGTGCCAAAGATTAACAAACCTTTCGGGATCTAATAAAAATTAATCAAAATGAACGTAATTCAATTTCAGAAACAAAACGGATTCTTCAGAAAAGCTGGAGCCATTTTACTCGCTTTGTCACTTTTTGCTATGCTTTTTAGTTTTGAAAGTTGTAATAAAAAAGGAACTCCTGCAGAAGATAAACCAATCTCGGATTTGTCTATTTACAATTTGCCTTCCGAATGGACCAATCAAAATGGTCAAAACATCGAAATGAAAGACTTGCGCGGGAAAGTATTGGTAATGGTGATGATTTACACTTCCTGCAAAGCGGCTTGTCCAAGATTAGTGGCAGATATGCGCAATATCGAAAAACGTTTGCCGGAAAATATTAAAGAGAATGTAGAACTGGTGTTAATCAGCATTGACCCCGAAACCGATACTCCAAAACGCTTAAAAGAATTTGCTATTGCCAATAAAATGGACAGCGGACAATGGGAGTTTTTGCGTTCAACTGAAGAAAATACCAGAGAATTTGCCGCAGTTTTGGCTGTGAATTACAAGAAAATTTCACCTTTGGATTTTTCTCATTCTAATATTATAAGTATTTTTAATTCCGAAGGAGAATTAGTTTTCCAACAAGAAGGATTGGGTGTGAACTCTGACGCAACCGTTCAAAAAATAACCGAAGAAGCCGCTAAGCTAAACTAAAAAATCAACAACATGAAGCTACTACAAAAAATGGCATTGTTATTTATTCCAATGACCAGCATGACAACTTTTGCCCAGGAATTTGATGCAAATTTGCAGATTAAGCCTCGTTACGAATTCAGAAATGGTTATAAAGCGCCAATTCCACACGGAGAAACCCCAGCTCAGTTTATAAATTCCAGAACACGTTTGAATTTAAATTTTAAGCAAGATAAGTTCGTAACCAAATTGACAATGCAAAATGTCCGCGTTTGGGGAGATGTAGCGCCAAATACCAAATCAGATGTAAATGGAATCCAAATATTTGAGGCATGGGCACAATATAATTTCAATGAAAAATGGAGTACACGCCTAGGTCGTCAGGTGATTTCTTATGACAACCAGCGTATTCTTGGTGAAGCTGATTGGGCTCCACAGGCACAAAGCCACGATGCCGTGTTGGTTAGCTATAAAAATAACAAAAGCCAGTTGGATATGGGCTTTGCTTTGAATGCCAACGGAGAATCTGATATTGCTACGCCCTATACCGTTGCTACTTACAAAACCATGCAGTACGCTTGGTACCACACAGAATTTGGAAAAATAAATACGAGTTTATTGTTCTTAAATACAGGTTTCGAAAACAAATTAACTCCTCCAATTCCAACACCACTTCCAGAATTGAAAGTAGATTATATGCAAACATTCGGAACGTATATGAACACTAAAGGCAAAAGTTGGGATGGGAATCTTTGGTTCTATGGACAAACGGGAAAAAGCAATACTTTAAACGTAAGTGCTTTTGATGCCGCAATAAATTTTAATTACGCTTTGACAGATAAATTCAAAGCAGGTTTGGGTTATGAATTTGTTTCAGGAAAAAGTCAAAAAGATACCAGTACCGACATAAAATCATTCAATCCAATTTTTGGAACGAATCATGGGTTCAACGGATACATGGATTATTTCTATGTTGGAAATTATAAAAATACAGTAGGCTTGCAAGATGCCTTCTTAAAATTTGGATATACAGTAAACAAATGGCAATTCAATTTATTGCCTCATGTTTTTAACGCAGCCAACACGATTTTAGATGCTAATGCAAACGAAATGAGTAACTATCTTGGAACCGAAGTCGATTTTACTGCTGGCTACGCCGTTCATAAATACATCAATATTACAGGTGGATATTCTCAAATGTTCGCTACCGATTCGATGCAAAGAGTCAAAGGAGGCGATGTTGATCATACCAACAATTGGGCTTGGGTTATGATTAACGTTAATCCTCAGATTTTTTCTTTTAAATAAAAACATTCATAATTAGGTTCCCCCAAATTTTTTTGACAAAATAAAAACACAAAAAAAATCACAGTAATAATTCAATAAATAGTAATCTAAATAAAATAAAATGAAAAAAACCTGGATAGCATTTATAAGTGTGGTCGCAATCTCATTTATAGTTCTTATAGGAGTTGGTAGAGAAATTTACCAGACTCAGCCACCAATTCCCGAGAAAGTAATATTAAAAAATACAGGGGAAGTTATTTATACAAAAGAAGATATTCAAACGGGTCAAAATGTTTGGGAATCTATTGGAGGAATGGAAGTTGGTTCCATTTGGGGACATGGTAGTTATGTAGCTCCCGACTGGACAGCCGATTGGCTCCATAAAGAAGCAACTTTTATGTTGGACACATGGGCAAAAGAGTTTAATACCACTTACGCCGAGTTAGATGTAGAAAAACAAGCTGCCCTCAAAGCGCGATTGATCAAAGACATCAAAACCAATACGTATGATGAAAATACCAAAACAATCACTATTTCGGCAGAACGTCTGAATGCGACAAAAAGCAATACAGCGCATTATACCAAAATTTTCTCAGAGGGAAAAGAGCAATATGCTATTCCAAAAGGAGCTTTGACGGATGCTAAAAAATTAGCGCAACTAAATGCCTTTTTGTTCTGGACTTCATGGGCGGCAAGTACAAACAGACCTAATGCTGATTATACTTATACCTCAAACTGGCCAAATGAACCATTAATTAATAACACAATAACCAACAGTTCTATTATTTGGTCTGGTTTGTCTATTGTTTTGTTATTGTTTTTCATCGGAGTATTGACGTATTATTATCTTAGTAATCACGAAAAAGGAGATTTGCTAACTAAGCCACAGTCAGATCCATTAATAAATCTAAAATTTTTGCCTTCGCAAAAAGCAGTGCTGAAATACTTCCTTATTATTTCTTTATTAATTGTTTTGCAAATTGTTTTAGGTATCATTACGGTGCATTATACCGTAGAAGGACAGGCTTTCTTTGGTTTCGAAATATCTAAATTTCTTCCTTATTCGGTTACTAGAACTTGGCATACACAATTGGCTGTTTTCTGGATTGCAGCTACTTGGTTGGCTACAGGACTTTTCCTGGCTCCAATGATTTCGGGCAAAGAATTCAAATATCATATTCTGGGAATCAACTTTTTGTTTGTTGCTTTATTGTTTATCGTTTTAGGTTCTATGCTTGGAGAATGGTTGGGTGTACACCAATTTTTAAGCCTGACAATGAACTTTTTCTTTGGCCACCAAGGTTATGAATACATGGATTTAGGCCGTTTCTGGCAAATAATACTGGGTGTCGGATTAGTATTATGGGTACTTATGGTGAGCCAGCATATTGTTTTTGCTATTCGTAAAAACGATGCTTCAAAATCCTTATTAACGATACTGCTAATTTCAGTAATGGCAATTGGAATGTTTTTCTTTTCAGGTTTAATGTATGGAGAAAACAGTAGTTTGCCTGTAATTAATTATTGGAGATGGTGGCTTGTGCATCTTTGGGTCGAAGGTTTCTTCGAGGTATTTGCTACAGTTGTTATCGCTTATATTTTCTCTCAAATGAAAATAATTTCGATTAAAACAGCCGGAAGAGTTTCGGTTGCATCAGCAACTATCTTTTTAGCAGGAGGGATTTTAGGGACTTTACACCATTTATATTTTTCTGGAACTCCTGTAAAAGCGATCGCTCTTGGCGCTACTTTCAGTGCTTTAGAAGTTGTTCCGCTTACTTTGATGGGATATGAAATAAAAGAAAACTGGTCGCTATTGAAAAGCACGTCATGGATGCAAAAATACAAATGGCCAATTTACTTTTTTATTGCGGTTTCCTTCTGGAACTTCCTTGGAGCTGGTGTATTTGGATTTCTAATTAATCCTCCTATCGCACTGTATTATATTCAAGGGTTAAATACAACTGCAGTACATGCTCACACCGCTTTATTTGGGGTTTACGGTATGTTAGGGATGGGATTTATTCTAATTTGTCTGCGTTTTTATTCTGATAGAATTTGGGACGAAACAAAATTGAAAAGAGCTTTTTGGGGTCTCAATATCGGACTTATAGCAATGGTGCTTTTAAGTTTATTGCCTATTGGAATTATTCAGGCGTATACTTCTATCACAAAAGGATATTCTTTTGCAAGAGATTCTGAGTTGCTTTATTCTCCTACGATTCAAACTCTAAAATGGTTGAGAATGGTTGGTGATATTATTTTCTCGGTAGGTATTTTTTACTTCTGTTGGTTTGCAGTTAGTGAAACTATTTATAATCTAAAAAGAAAAAACTAGATTATCTATAAATCGAAAAGCTTGTATCTAGATTCAAAATTCTAATACAAGCTTTTTTATTCTGTAGTAAAAAAGAATGTATTAACCCGTTGGATGAAACTGTCGCTCGGGTCAAGTTTGAACAAAAACAAACCACATAGAAACATAGATTTAATAGCAAATCCTTGTAAGAATAAATAGAAATAAGCCTATTTTCCACATAGATTGGCTATGTGATAAGTAAAACGACTATCAAATCCTTTTTGAGCACTATAAATTCTATGTTTCTATGTGGTTAAAAATAATTTTACCCAGCGGGTTGTATTAGCTATATTTTAACTTTATCTGTGTAATACCAAATTTTAATCTATATTTTTGCACCATGAAAAAAATGATATTTATAATTGTGCTAATGATGCTCATAAAACCGATATTTCCGGTTGTTGAGTACGTGGTCAATTATGATTATATTTCAAAAGTGCTTTGCGAAAATAAAGCAAAACCCATGATGCATTGTAATGGTAAATGTCATTTGATGAAAGAATTAGCCAAAGCATCAGATGCCGAAAATCCTAAATCATCGGACAAAAAAACTACTACTCAACAAATTGAAGTATTGTATTTTGAAGAAATAAAATCTTTTAAAATCAATACCTTTTATACTTCAAATAAAGAAAAAGCAAACCAAAACTATTCTAATTTATACTTCTATTTGGATAGTGATGCTGTTTTTCGCCCACCCATTTTTATTTCTTAAATAGTAAAACTCATTTGTTTAATCTGTTGCGATTAGCAGTTGATGAGGTATGGATTGTATTAAAATGATTTATTCTAATCAAGGTTACGCATTAGAATTATTGTTTAGATAAATTTAAACACATAGAAGCATAGATATACAGAAAATGCTAAATAGGTAAAATAGAAAACCCTGTTTTTTCACATAGTCTCTGTAATCTATCTCAAGCGAAGTGTCTTTTTTTGAACTAAATAATCTATGTTTCTATGTGTTTAAAAAAAATAATCTGTTTCTAATGCTAAATTTAGGTTTAATGCAACCTATCACAATACTTGCATTTATTAAAATTAAAATAAAATAAAAATGAAATCTAAAATTATAAAAATAATAGCATTCGTTGCTATCACGCTTGCATTGGGTTCTTGTTCAAACGATAATGACGAAACCACAGCTGGAGAAGGAAAATTAGGAGTAGAATTTGACAACGTTTTTGGAAGCAGCAATTTGATTCTAAATACACAAAATAACGTTACGTCTCAAAATGAAACTTTGAAAATTTCTGATATAAAATACATTATCAGTAACATCGTTTTGACCAAAGAAGATGGGACCACTTTTATCTATCCAAAATCTAAAAGTTATTTTGTAATCGATGAAAATAATTCTGAAGCTCACGAAATAGAATTAGAAAATATTCCTGCAGACGATTATACCAAAATTAAATTCGGAATAGGTGTTGATAAAGCGCAATTTGATTTAGGCGCATCAGGGCAAGGAGATTTTTTAACCATTGCAGACAAAGCCGGAATGTTATGGTCTTGGAGCGCAGGTTATAAATTTGTACTTTTTGAAGGTACTTTCACTTCAGCATCAGTAACAACGCCAACTTCGTTTATGGTTCATACCGGACAAACAGGAACTGACTATAATTATACCGAAGTTACGCTTGATTTACCAACTAAGGCTTTGGTGCGAACTAATATAACTCCAGATATTCACATTTTCGCAGATGTAGCCAAAATTATTGATGGCAGAAATAAAATCAAACTTTCCGATTATAATGAAGGAGGAATGGGAGCGATGATTATGGGAGGAACAAACTTGCCATTAATCACTGCAAATCTTTCAAATATGTTTACAGTAATGCATGTTCACAACGACTAAAAAGGACAAAAGTAGTTGGTTATAATCTGCTTTTTTTAAAACAATAAATATGCAAGTAAAATATTTACTATTGCTCATTTTGCCTTTTTTCTGGAGTTGTACAGACAATGATGATGTATATCAAAACATTCCATTAGCATTTGAAGTTCCGCCAAATTTTCCAGCTTTAGCGTATGATTTGGCTAATAATCCACCAACAGAAAAAGGTTTTGAACTTGGGAAAAAACTTTTCTATGATGGTAGATTATCTTCGGATGGGCTGGTTTCTTGTGGATTTTGTCATATTCAGCAAAATGCATTTACACATCACGGGCATACTGTGAGTCATGGTGTTGATAACGCTGTGGGTACTCGTAACACACAGCCAATACAGAATTTGGCGTATCAGACTACGTTTATGTATGACGGGGCAACCAATCATTTGGATTTACAACCTGTGATTCCATTTACTAATCCTGTAGAGATGAATGGCAATTTTACAAAAGCGATTGCGATGATGAAAGCTGATCCTGAATATCAAAAACTGTTCAAGATTGCTTTTGCTGATGGCGAAATCAATTCAGAAAACATGCTTAAAGCTTTGGGACAATTTATGGTGATGTTGACTTCATCAAATTCGCGTTTTGACAAATATCGTCGCCACGAATCGGGCGGAACATTGACTAATGAAGAGCTAGATGGCTATGTAATTTTTAATGCAAAATGTTCTTCTTGTCATGCAACGGATTTGTTTACTGACAACTCATTTCGAAATAATGGTTTGCCAGTAAATCTGGCGGTCAATGATGTAGGACGATATCGCGTTACTCAGTTGACATCTGATTATTATAAATTTAAAGTTCCAAGTTTACGCAATATCGAAAAAACGGCTCCATACATGCACGATGGAAGATTTTTTACTTTGGAGGCAGTTTTAGAACATTATAATTCAGGAGTTGTTGCATCAGAAACATTAGATCCAATTTTGTATAAAAATGGAACACTCGGAATCGCTTTAACTGAAATAGAAAAGATAAAATTAATTGCCTTTCTAAAAACCTTAACAGACAACCAATATCTAACCGATAAACGATTTTCTGAATATTAAAAGATAAAGTTACTAAGAATCTAAGTGACTAAGTTTCTTAGCATCTTAGATTCTCAGCAACTTAGAAGCTAAAAAAATAAATTAAAATGAAAAAAATACTAATCCTTTTTCTAATTATTTTTCAATGGGCTAATGCTGCTGAAAAAGATACTTTAACTGCCAAAAATCCATTTGCCAAGTATCAATATTTTTCAAAATTGGAAGAAGATGAAGGCGATGATTGCGATGCTTGTGGTTGTTCGGCAAGTGGCGGAAGCATGGGATTTGCTTCGGTATTAAATGCAAATTTTGTTGGAATCCGATATTTCAATCAACAATACAAAACTAATGACGGGTTGTATAGCAATTCTCCTTGGTATGTAGAAAATTTTAATACAATACAAGTTTGGGGCAGAATTCCAGTTGGAGATAAAGTACAAATTTCAGCATTGATTCCATATCATTTTCACAATAGAGAAACTGCAACTGGAATGCAGGATATCAGTGGTCTGGGTGATATTACTGTTTTGGGAATGTACACTTTGTATCAAACGCATAAAGACAGTACAATTGTGAGTCATACGTTGCAACTGGGTGGAGGATTCAAAATGCCAACAGGTAAATTTAATGAAGCTAGCGCCGGAAGTATAAATCCTAGTTATCAGGTTGGAACGGGCAGTTGGGATTATTTATTGGCGACAGAATATACCATTAGAAGAAAACAATTTGGTCTGAATACAATGCTTAATTATGTCATTAAAACTGAAAATCAAAAAGAATATCGTTTCGGAAATCAATTCAATTATTCGGGTAATTTTTATTATTTATATGAAAAAAATGCGCTTTCAATTGCCCCTCAAATTGGTTTAGCTGGCGAAATTTATCAAAGTAATTATCAGCATGGTTTAAAGTTAGACGATACCTCTGGAGATGTTTTGTTTAGTAAAGTTGGAGTTGAGATTGGAAAAGACCGATTGTCGCTCGGCCTCAATTATTTAGCTCCTGTGAACCAAAATTTATCAAATGGTAATGTAGTTGCCAATTATCGATGGAGTATAAACCTAAATTATAGTTTATAAAAATCTTAAAAAAAGGCTTCGATTGAAGTCTTTTTTGTTAAATATAAATATAGATTTTGATTATTTAAGTTTATAAAGTTTTATTCTTCAAAAGAATGTTCGTGCGATTCAAATAATGTAAAAAGAAGTAATTTTGCATACCCCCAAAAAAACATTAAACTTAATCTAATTACTAAATGAAAAAAAGTATTTTGGGGCTAATGGCATGCTCCTTATTGGTTTTCCAAGGTTGTCAAAATGATGATAACGATTCTAACAGAAGTGAAGATGCAAAAGTTATTTTAAACAATAGTGCACAAAGTTTGTCAGCTAGGATGAACTATGATAATTCTGGTGTTTTTGGATTGAAAACTGGTATTACAGGTAAACCTTCAACAGAAACTTCTTCTGATTTTCCAATGGCTTTATTGGCAGAAATCACTCCTCCAAAGTATAACGGCTTAACTCTGAAAGCAACTCACGTTGATGCTAAGGATAATTATGTTTATGTTTCGTATAATACTGAAGGAGATGCTTATTTAGGTGCGATTGATGTAATTGATGTTTCGCAACCAAATAACCCAAGGTTAATCGTTCAGGCAATATTACCAAATATTGATGTTAATACGGTTGTGTACAACAACGGTAATTTATATTTATCAGGAGCAGTTGATATTGATCAGAATCCAGGGTTAAAAACTCCAGCATTCGTTGGAAAAATGCCTCTTCAATCAGGATTATTAACTAGCTTTTATGACACAGTTTCTTTGACAAGCAATGTTGGAACTGGAGTCGCAGTTGCAGATGCTAAATATTTTGGAGTTTCTGGAAGCAACGGAGTTCTGGCTAAAATTGATAAAGCTACAAATGTTGTAGAAACTACTATTCCAATTGCTGATTTGAGAGCTGTAGGAAGTATCAATAACAAAATTGTTGTTTTAAGTGGTACTAATGGCGTGAAGATTTTTAATGCTGACAATTTGGATTTGCAAATCGCTTTTTCTGTTTCTACAGATGTTCCAGATGCCAAAAGAACAATTGATTTTCAAAGGGATAATGTTTTGGTTTCTGAGGGATATCAAGGACTTAAAGTTTATAACCTGAATTCAGGAAGTTTGCTTCAAACTTTGGACTTACCTCATGATTATACAGGTATTGATGCAAGCGATGTAGTTACAAATGCTGTTTCTGTAAACGGTGATTTTGTATATGTTGCCAATGGAGCTGCTGGTGTTTCTGTTTACAAAAACGTAAATAATAATTTAAATCTTTTGGGTTCTATCCAATTAGATGGTTCATCGAATTATGTAAAAAGTGTTGGAGACTATATTTATGTAGCAACAGGAAATGGAGGATTAAAAATTATCAAAAAAATCAGTCCTGCTGCTCCGTCACTTGCTTGTGATAGTTTCGTTGAATATCCAGGTTATGCTTATTTGAATGTAAATTCAGGAGATACGTTTAATTATAAAGGTGATTATTTGATTCATATGATTAATGTAAATCAGAATCTTAATTACTGTGGGAATCTTGCTGTAGATCAAGGTGCTACTGTAAATAGCAATGGTGTATTTTCTATAAAAGGTTCTTTATTCGTTGGAACAACCAGAAATGCTTCTACTTTAATTGTTAATGGAACTCTTAAAATCGAAGGAGATTTAATGGTATATGGAAATGTGATTTTGAACAGCGGCGCTAAACTTGAGTTTTTAGGCGCAGGCGGACACATGATAATCACTGGAACTGTAACTAAAAATAGCGGTGTTACAATTACAGGAAATTACATTGATGATAGAAATGAAGGTAAATTGAAATAATAAACTAGCCTCTGAATATCTTAAAAAGGAGCTTCGATTTTGAAGCTCCTTTTTTTATGGTTGCACATTATAAATAATGATTTCTTTCTTTTAAACCGAAAACTGTTTTCTAAAAATTGAAGTTGGATTGTGATTAGCTGATAATTTAAGTGATTGAAACACAGTGTTTTTTAGGTGGATTCAATTGTTATTTGTAATTTTAGAATCATCAAAAACCAACCTCATTATTATGTCTACAAAGAAAACATCAGATACATCTAAAGTTGCTTTTTTTTCAACCCAGCCTTATGACAAAGTCTTTTTTGAAAAATACAACATTGACTTTGGTTACAAATTAGATTTTTTTGATACGCAATTAAATGAGAAAACAGCAAAATTAATTCAAAACACGGATGTTGTTTGTGTTTTTGTAAATGATGTTGTAAATGAAGCTGTTATTAAAAAACTGGCTAAAAAAGAGATTAAAATTATTGCTTTGCGATGTGCTGGTTTCAATAATGTTGATTTGGAAGCCGCTAAAAAATTCGGAATAAAAGTCTGTCGTGTTCCAGCTTATTCCCCAGAAGCCGTTGCAGAACATGCCATAGCAATGATTTTGACTTTAAACCGCAAAACCCACAAAGCTTATAATCGTGTCCGAGAACAGAATTTTTCATTAAACGGATTGTTGGGTTTTGATTTGCACGGAAAAACTATTGGAATAATTGGAACAGGAAATATTGGAAAAGCGTTTGCAAAAATTGTAAAAGGTTTTGGCTGTAAAGTTTTAGCTTTTGATATCATTACTGACGCAGAAATGACTAAGGATGGAGTAACTTTTGTTTCATTAGAAACTATTTTTAAAGAGTCCGAGATCATTTCGCTGCATTGTCCGTTAAATGAGCATACGGAACATATTATTGATAAAAAATCAATTGCTTTGATGAAAGATCGAGTTATGATTATCAATACAAGCCGTGGGGCTTTAATTGAAACTGCAAGCGTTATTGAAGGTTTGAAAAAAGGAAAAATAGGTTATTTAGGAATCGATGTTTACGAACAGGAAGAAAAACTTTTCTTCAGGGATCTTTCAGCGGATATTATTCAGGATGATGCGATTCAGCGTTTGATGAGTTTTCCCAATGTTTTGGTAACGGCGCATCAGGCATTCTTCACTGATGAGGCTTTAAAGCAGATTGCGTTGGTAACATTAGGAAATATTCAAGTTTTGCTAGAGAATAAGGAAATTGAAAATAAAGCGGCACAGTTGGTTTAGATAGTCACTTTTAAAAAATGGGTATCAATTTCAATCATATATTGATTGTGGTTATTATCAATGGTTTCTATGTCAAATATACATCGATCTAAAAATTCAGTTAATTGGGCGTTTGATATATTGCCTAAATTAATCTTTATTAGTTTTTTAGGAGTTTTATTTACAAGGAATGAATTTTTAAAATCAAAATCCTTGGTGATAAGAGTTAAATTATTTGCATCTGAATATTTTGCAATATTACTGTCAGATGTAAACCATTTGTCTAGAATATTATTTATATGAATACATTCAAAACCTTTATTATTGAGATGTTTTGCAAGTTTTATAGAAATATGGACGTCGCAGAGAAATTTCATTAACTCACTTCCTTTAGAATATCTCCAGAAATAGATAACTTAGCATAATACAAAGAGGCTAGAATATCTTCTTTTTCTAATTCAGGATGATCTTCTAAAATTTCAGTGATTTCCATTCCTGAACCTAGCATGTCTAAAATTACTTCTATGGGCCATCTCATATTTCTGACTGTTGGCTTGCCGTGGCAAACATCAGGGTTTATTGAGATTCTTGAAATTAGATTTTCCATCGCATTTAATTTTACTCAAATATAAAGATAATATTCAATATAAAAAAAGGAGCTTCAAATTTGAAACTCCTTTAAAATTATATATTTATAATAAATAATTACTCCACCAATTCCACAATTTTTAAATCACCATCAACGGTCACTTTCGTCAAACCATGTTTGGATAAGTTTTTCATAGAAACATCCCATTTTTTACCGCTTAAACCAGAAGTAACTTTTAGCTGGCCCAAATCCATTTTATTCTCGTTTCCTTTTAATAAAACTAAGATTATTTTCTCCTCTTCAGTTAATTCAATTTGAGATTTTTTAGTCTCAGGTCTCATTTGCGGGAAGAACAATACTTCCTGAATCGAAGCATTATTAGTCAGGAACATCATCAAACGATCCATTCCAATTCCTAAACCAGATGTTGGTGGCATTCCGTATTCCAAAGCTCTTAAGAAATCTTCATCAATAGTTCCGTTTGCTTCATCATCACCTTTTTCAGCCAAACGCATTTGGTCTTCAAAACGGGCTCTTTGATCAATTGGGTCATTCAATTCTGAGTAAGCATTCGCAACTTCTTTACCACAAACCATCAATTCAAAACGTTCTGTCAAATCTGGATTGTCGCGGTGTTCTTTACAAAGAGGCGACATTTCTTTAGGATAATCGGTAATGAATGTTGGCTGAATATAATTTCCTTCACATTTTGCTCCAAAAATTTCATCAATCAATTTTCCTTTACCCATTGTTTTGTCAACTTCAATTCCCATGCCTTTTGCAGCTTCGAAAAGCTCTTCTTCTGTCTTCCCAGAAATATCAAAACCTGTAAAATGTTTGATAGAATCCGTCATCGTAACACGAGCGTAAGGCGCTTTAAAGTTGATTTTATGTTCACCAAAAGTAGCTTCACTAGTTCCATTTACACCAATCGCACAATGTTCCAGTAAGTTTTCAGTAAATTCCATCATCCAGTTGTAGTCTTTGTAGGCTACATATATTTCCATAGCGGTAAATTCCGGGTTGTGCGTTCTGTCCATTCCTTCATTACGGAAGTTTTTCGAAAACTCATAAACACCATCAAAACCACCAACGATTAATCTTTTTAAATACAACTCATTCGCAATACGCATGTATAACGGAATGTCAAGCGAGTTGTGATGCGTAATAAATGGACGCGCAGCAGCTCCACCAGGAATCGATTGTAAAACCGGAGTTTCAACCTCAAGGTAACCTGCATTATTAAAGAAACTACGCATAGAGTTGAACAACTTAGTACGTTTGATAAAAGTCTCTTTAACGTGTTGATTCACTGTCAAATCCACATAACGCATTCTGTAACGCAATTCCGCATCGTTAAAAGCATCATGAACTTTTCCTTCTTCATCCACTTTTGGCAATGGTAACGGACGCAAAGTTTTACTCAAAAACGTAAAACCACTTACACGAATACATTTCGCACCAACTTGTGTAGTGAATAATTCTCCTTCGATTCCAATAAAATCTCCCAAATCGGTCAATTTCTTGAATACTTGGTTGTACAAAGTTTTATCATCGCCTTCGCACAAAACATCGCGATTCACGTACAATTGAATACGTCCTTCGCTATCCTGCAACTCAGCAAAACAAGCTTTTCCTTGATCTCTCACACTCATCAAACGCCCGGCAACAATCACCTTTTTACCTTCTTCAAAAGACTCCTTTATTTGCTTCGAAGTATGATTTACAGGAAAAAGATTAGCAGGATAAGGATTGATTCCCAAATTTCGTAAAGATTGAAGTTTCTCTCTTCGGATGATTTCTTGTTCTGATAAGGCCATTATATACTGTTTTTTAAGTGCGCAAAGATAACAAATAGATTGCAAATTTCAGAAAGCAGTTTTTAGATTTTTTGGCAACAGAAAATCCCGGTTTTTCATCAACTTTAGTCCCGCTATCCGTTGCAAATGAAATTCACTGAACACATATGAAAATAAAAGTATAGTGAAGTAATCTTGTAGGCTGAACCCCAGCCCACAAGGATTTTCACTACTAGCGGGGTTATTATAGAGATTTAGATTTTCATAACACATTAGACAAAACGTTCAAAACGAAATTAATTTAAAGATCCTCCTGCAAGGTTTTTTTTCAAACCTTGTAGGTATTTCTTTTGACGCAATGGTAAACATGTAATAAGAAATGATTCAGTAACATACCTACAAGGTTTGGAAAAATCTTGCAGGAAATTGAATGACAAAAAAATACTAAGCATGTAAGAAATAGTCTAACTTCGCTTCTTCTGAATTTTAATTTTAGCGTTTTAACCAAATGAAAAAAATATTCCTGCTGTTTCTTTTATTCTTAACAGTAAGTTGCCAAGTAACCGAAACCATTCATTTAAACACAGACGGAAGCGGAAGTATTGAGGTCGATAATTTGAGAGAAGAAAATAGTTATATGCTGCTTGCCAGAGAGAATTATTCCAAAGAAAATGTTTTCAAAGACTCGACATATGTTTTTGAAGATTTTATCAACAAACATCACGAAACTTTTTCCAGAACTCCAGTTGCGGATCAAAATGTATTTTTAAAATATTGTAAAGTTAAAGTTCATATAAAGGCGAGTTCTTATGACAAAGAATTCCGCACCACAATTATTCAAAATTTTGAAAAGCCAGAAGCTATAGTTGATCTTTACAAAACGCAGGAATACGTTGATGACATTAAAAATAATTATGCACTAAGTGCCGAGGAACATTATTATAAAGTAAGTTATAATTATAACGGAAATTATTTTAACCGAAATGTAAAAATTATAGACACTATGCTTCAAAAGAAACAATCTGATGAAATTGTAAAACTAAAAGAGAAATACAAAGGATATAAGTTGGTTCAAAAATATGTTCTGGATTATCATTTTCCTCAAAAAATCCAATCAGTTTCCAATCGTCTCGCCCAAATTAGCAACGACAAAAAATCACTAAAACTTGAATTTCTTTTGTCCGATTGTTTACAAAATCCTTCAATCACGAATCTTGAAGTGATTTTAGAATCGGAAAGAATGGATTAATTTTTTTTGATTTTATTTAATTAAAAAATTGTCTTGTAACATATTATTAAGTAGACTATTTTTACATAATCTTTTGTAAAACAGTCACTTTGAAAAATAATATACCCCCATATAAAAAAAACAATGTCAATACACTTGCTGTGTTATTGTTTTTTTTATTTGTAATAGCTGTAGGGAATTCTCAAGAGTTACTTGTTGATGGTAATATGGAACATTATAGCGCTAGTTCCAGTTTTGAATTTGACAGCGGTGGTTACACTACTTTAACCGCTCCGCTATCGGGAAATTCTGTTCCAGGAAACAATGCGCAAACAGACAATCCTTTGAATTTCAATTCTGGCTTTTTGTCTGTTGATGATCACAGTGCTACAGGTGAACAAATGCTGGTTGTTGATGGTGGTGATCTTAGAAATGGGCAATATTTCTGGAAAGTTGGTCACGGCTTAACCGGAATTTGCGGCTTAGGAATTGGTAAAACCTATACCTTTAGTTATTGGGTTCGCTCTATTTCTCCTTTGGTAACCAATGCTGCAACACAAGCTGATATTAGAATAGATTTTTCAAATGCAACAGATATTCTTTTGGTTTCAGGAAATACGGTGGCTCCTTTGCCAGTAGATGGTTGGCAAAAGGTGACTTATCGGTTTAAAGCGACAGATACTTGTGTAAATATTAATCTTTGGGATGATAATATCAATTCGGTTGGAAATGATTTTGCTCTAGATGATTTTTCTTTACTCGAAGGCGTTCCTTTAACAGCAACTTATTCTTTATCATTTGGTTCAAAAGGAACCGAATTGTTTCCTTACAGCATTGGAGGAACTCCGACCATTGCTTCGTGGAAACTCAAAGATGCAATTACTGGTATTGATATCCCTAATCTTGATCATTTGCAACCGGGAAATTATATCCTCACAGTCGTTGATCTCGATGGAGCGATGGCTTCGTGTGATGTTGTAATTCCAATTAATCCTCCATTACTTACGATAAGTGGTGACACTGATTTATGCAAAGGCGAAAGTACGGTATTAACAGCAAGCGGAGGGAATGGTGTATACGAATGGTTTTCGTTTCCACGCGATCCTTCGATTACTGATCCTTTGAATCCTGTACAAACTGTGACTCCTACAGTAACGACCAATTATATTTTAAAATCTTCCTATGCACCGGGAACAGAAAATTTAATTTACAATGGTGATTTTTCTATGGGAAATACTGGATTTGATACTTCTCAAAAATATTATCCTACCAATTCTGAAAATTTGCCTAAAGCGTATAGCGTTCTAACAAATCCTGCCGACTGGGATTCTAATTTTTTAAATTGTGGTGATCATACTTACGGAATCGGAAATATGTTGGTTGTAAATGGAGATGATTTCAATCTTTCTGCAGCTACGAATTCTTTGGTTTGGGAACAGGTTATCAGAGTAGAGGGAACAACAGATTATCAATTTAGTTTTTGGGTAAAATCACTGTCAAATGTAAACCCGGCAAAACTTTTTGTAGTTATAAATGGAGTTGTTTATAATGCTAATCCTTTTGTTGCTCCTGCAGATGATGCTTGTGGGTCTTGGATTAAATATTCTGTGGATTATTCTTCTGGTACGGTATCAGATTTAGCTGATATTCAAATAATTAATTCAAATAATGCTTCTGTTGGTAATGATTTTGCAATTGATGATATTTCGTTTAGCAAAAAGAATTTAGAGATCGAGACAGATATTTTTGTCAGAGTAACTCCGTTATCCAAACCGTATATCGGAAATAATGTGCTTACAATGCACGATATACAATTTAATTGGGATAAAATTACTGGAGCGACAGGATACGAAATAAGTTATACCGTTAATAATGGACCTGTAATCGATGGCGGAACAATTACTGATAATTCGTTCTTTGTAGGGAATCTTAATCCAGATGACTTAGTAAAATTAAGAGTGAAACCAATCGGTTATGGCTGTTATGAAGCAGATGAATTTATTGCAAAAACATATCCGTTATGTCCAGTGCCAGTGATAAGTGTTGTAAGTCAACCTACCTGTCTGATCCCCGTTGGAAGTATAAAATTAGATTCTCCTTTAGGCATTGAATACGAATATAGTTTGGATGGGAATACTTTTCAGCCCGATGTTTTGTTTGCTAATTTACCCGAAGGAAATTATACAATCACTATTCGAAATACAATAACAAATTGTCGGGAAGTTAGCAATCAGGTAACGTTGAATTCTCCAAGAGCTATTTTGCCGGACATAACGGCTTCTTACGCTTATCAAGATTGTGCAATACTTTTGACTGCAGCTTCTTCAATAGTTAACAGCACAATAGTTTGGAATGGACCATCTTTAGCAGCAAACACACCAAATCCTGTCAAAGTTGCTGTTTCAGGAAAATTTACTGCAACGGTAACGGATTTATTAACAGGCTGTGATAATTCTTTTGATTTAGATGTTACAATGCCAATTTCGCCAGATTTACCATCAATTACGGGAACAGATCCAACGTGTACAGATGCTTTTGGTTCAATAGTTGTAAATTCTCCATTAAATCCGAATTATGAATACCGTTTGGATGAACAAAATTATCAATCGAGTAATCAATTTTCCAATCTTACTCCCGCAACTTATGCCATAACTATACGAGATATTTTGACAGGTTGCGTTTCCGCTCCGAGTCAAATTACGCTAGTCAAACCAACAATTCCTGCACCATTGGCCGTAATAGAAAATGACCATTTATGTAAAAACAGTAATGCAACTCCATTAAATGCAACTCCTTTACCAAACGCGACTCTCAATTGGTATGGGACAGCCTCAACAGGCGGAACTGTCTCGAATGTCGCAACCGTTCCCTCTACTTCAGATTTGGGAATAACTACGTATTATGTGAGTCAAACACTTGGTTTGTGCGAAAGTGAAAGAACTCCAATAACTATTAATGTTTCAGGAGATCGACAAAATCCAGGGTTTACGGATTTGAGTCTTTGCCAAGGAAATGCAATTCCTGCTTTAAATGAGATTTCGCCAAATGGCATAAAAGGGATTTGGGAGCCAGCTACAATTGATGATTCAGCAAATGGAAGTTATCATTTTACACCAAATCTCAATGAATGTGCGATTGAGCAAACTATCAATGTGACAATTAATTATGCAACTCTCAAGTCAATTGATTGGGAAGTTTCAAAAGCTTTTGGGGATAATCAGATAAAAATAAAAGCATCTGACGAAGGAAATTATTTATACCAACTTGATGACGGAATGCCTCAAAAAAATCCTTTGTTCGAAAATATTTCGCGTGGATATCATTCTATAAAAGTCATTGATGCCAATGGGTGTTCTGAACCAATTTCAAAAGACAGAATTCTGCTGATTAATTTCCCTAATTATTTTACGCCGAATAGTGATGGTTATAATGATTTCTGGGATATTTCGGATTTGAAATCTCAGAATGAAGCAGTGGTTTTTATCTATGATCGATATGGAAAATTATTAAAACAACTTTTCCCCTCTAAAGATCCAGGCTGGGATGGAACGTATTTAGGCAGAGAAATGCCTTCGACAGATTATTGGTTTGTTGTTTCGTATAATGAAAACGGAAATAAAGAGGAATTTAAAGGACATTTTTCGCTAAAGCGGTAATTTCTTTTTTCTAACCTTTTTTGGAAACCTGTTAGAATGGTTAAACATCTTTTTAAAGTTTGTACATTTGCAAAAAAAGTCTTTTTATCTAAGATTTTATCACTTCAGCAAAAATGAACAAAACGATTCAACTTCAAGATTTAGGAAATAAAGATTACAAATCGACTTGGGAATACCAGGAAGAATTATTCAAAGGAATTGTCGATTTGAAAATCCAAAATAGGAGAGAAGAAACCACTATTGCAACGCCTAATTATTTGTTGTTTGTTGAACATCCACACGTTTATACTTTAGGTAAAAGTGGTGATTTAGAAAATTTATTACTTTCCGAAAAACAATTGGAAGCCAAAGGAGCAACTTTCTACAAAATCAATCGTGGTGGAGACATAACTTATCACGGACCTGGACAAATTGTAGGTTATCCGATATTAGATTTAGAAAATTTCTTTTCTGATATTCACAAATACTTGCGTTTTCTGGAAGAAGCCATCATTTTAACTTTGGCAGAATATGGAATTGCAT
>NZ_DATIDY010000209.1:0-32937 GCF_035456085.1 Flavobacterium sp. | reverse complement strand
CGGAATCATCAAAGCACTTCGTGAAAATCATATTTATGAAGAAGTAGCGACCGAAATCTACAATATGAAAAATACTTTTAATCATATTGGTTTGGGAATGATTGGAGAATTGGAAGAACCAATGGATGAAAAAGACTTTTTACTTTATGCCAAAGACAAAATGAAAGCCGGAGGAATTCGTCACTCTGCTTTTACAGGAAAAAAAATAAAGAAAGTTGCGGTTTTAGGAGGATCAGGTAGTTTTGCAATACCTAATGCAATTCAAGCTGGAGCTGATGCATATTTAACCTCAGACTTGAAATACCATCAATATTACGAAGCCGAAAATCAACTTTTATTAGCCGATATAGGACATTTTGAAAGCGAACGATATACAAAACAGTATATTGTTGATTATCTTAGAAAAAAAATTCCTAATTTTGCAATCATTTTATCGGAAGAAAATACAAATCCAGTTAAGTACTTATAAAATATGGCGAATACGAAAGAATTAAGTGTTGAGGACAAGTTAAGAGCAATTTATGATTTACAATTAATTGACTCTAGAATTGACGAAATCAGAAACGTTAGAGGGGAACTTCCTCTAGAAGTAGAAGATTTAGAAGATGAAGTTGCTGGTTTAAACGCTCGTTCAGAAAAATTGAAAGGGGAACTCGATGTAATCGAAAACCTTATCAAAGACAAAAAAAATGCAATTGACGAACACAAAGAAGCTGTCAAAAAATACACTAAACAACAAGAAAGCGTTCGCAATAACCGCGAATTCAACTCTTTGACTAAAGAAGTTGAATTTCAGGAATTAGAAATTCAATTAGCTGAAAAGCAAATCAAAGAAATGAAAGCTTCTATTGAGCATAAAAAAGAGGTAATTAATTCTTCTAAAGAAAAATTAGAGTCTAAATTATCTCACCTAAAACATAAAAAATCAGAATTGGATGCTATCATGTCTGAAACTCAAAAAGAAGAAACTTTCTTAACTGAGAAATCTGCAGAATTTGAAGCATTAATCGAAGAACGTTTATTGATAGCTTACAAAAGAATCAGAAGCAGTGTTCGTAACGGACTTGCGGTAGTTTCTATCGAAAGAGGAGCATCAGCAGGATCTTTCTTTACAATTCCACCACAAACACAAGTTGAAATTGCTGCAAGAAAGAAAATCTTAATTGATGAGCACTCTGGAAGAATCTTAGTCGACAGTGTTCTGGCTGAAGAAGAAAGAGAGAAAATGCAACAATTATTTTCTAAGTTCTAAAAAATAACTAAGCCTCGAACTTCGAGGCTTTTTTTATCCCCCTTATTTTGAGCCTAAAAAAACACATCCGATTTATAACCGTAAAGACCGTTGGGCAATACATTAACTTTTTAAGTTATGTTCGTCCACAAAAAGCTGTGGCGCTTTCGTATGCACTTTTTAGTCAGCCTCGAATTGGGAGACTCAATAAAAGTAGCTTACCAAAAGTTTTACAAAACACCGAAACAGAAACTTTTCATCACAACGAACATCATTTTCAGACTTACATTTGGAAAGGAAATGAAACCAAAATTTTACTTGTTCACGGATGGGAAAGCAATTCGGCTCGTTGGAAAAAAACATTACCACATTTACAGAAATCCGGAAGCACTATTATTGCAATTGATGCGCCAGCTCATGGACAAAGTAGCGGTAAGGAATTTAATGTTCCGCTTTACGCCCAATTTATCAATAAAGCAGTAGAAAAATATCAGCCAACAATTATTATTGGACATTCTATCGGAGGTGCAGCCTGTGTGTATCATCAATATTTGTTCCCCAATACGAGCATCAATAAAATGGTGATTTTAGGAGCTCCTTCAGATTTAAAAACTTTGATGGATAATTATGTTTCAATGCTGAGTTTAAATTCCAAGATATCTTCACTTTTAGAAAATCGTTTTTTGACTAATTTTAATTTTAAAGTTGAAGATTTCTCAGGGAAAAAATTTGCTTCAAATATTAATGTTCCCGGATTAATCGCCCATGATATTTCAGATAAAGTTGTAGCATTTGAAGAAGGAAAAAAAATAGCCAGCAAATGGAAAAACAGTCAGTTTATCGAAACTAACGGTCTCGGTCATGGCATGCATGATGATGAATTGTACCAAAAAGTAATTGATTTTTTGTTTGACGAACAAAACAAATAAATCAAATATCAAACAACAATATTGAAGTGTTTCAACAACTCTTTTTGTCCTTTGCCTGTAATTTGAATCGCTCTTGAATTTTCAATTTTTCTTAACCAATCATCAGTAATCATTTTATCTAACAATGAAGCTCCGAGTGAGCCTGCTATATGATTTTTTCTTTCACTCCAATCTAAACAAGGCTTCACGAATAGACGCCTTTGTTTTTTCAGTTCTTCCAAGTCAATTCCAAAATTTGAAAACCAATTTATTCCATCAGAACTTACTTCGAATTTATTATTCAAACCTAGAATAATGTTTTGGGAAAGCAGACTTTCAGTAACAGCAACGCCAATTTTTCCGGCCAAATGATCATAACAAGTTCGACAATATTTTATTGGTGAATGTTTATCTAAATCTTTTTTTGGAGAAACAACAGGCGGGATTAAACTCGCCATCGCCTCAATCGCGTAAGCTGTTTCTTTATTTGAAAACTTATAATATTTGTGTCTGCCTTGTTTTTCTACACAAAGTAAATTAGCCTCTAAAAGCTTAGCCAAATGCATACTCATGTTTTGTGGCGAAGTATTAGCAGAAATTGCAAGTTCTGTAGCTGTAAAAGCTTTTCCATCAAGCAATGTCCACATTATAATTGCACGCGTTGGATCGCCAATTAATGATGCTATTTTTACAAATTGATCTTCCATTTTACAGTAAGCATAGTTAAGTTTATACTGAAGTATTGACTAGTAAAGTTAAATAACTTTGCTAAAAAAAATATTATGATGTCTTTATTTTTACAATCTGAAGTCAAGAATCCTTACTCTTTTTATCAAAAAAAGATTGAGGAAAATCCATTATTTTGGGATGAAACAAACAGAATATGGGCTATTTATTCTTATGAACATTGTATTGAATTATTAAACAACATAAATGTCCATATTCCAACACTTTTTCCAAATAACAATCTTAACAAATATGCTTCAGAAATCATCAATAATCTTGCCCGATTATCAAATGGGATTCATCACGAAATAGCAAAAGAGACTGCTGTAATTCTTTTTTCATACATGAAATCTATTGAAACAGATACCATTTTGAAAGAATTACTTATAAACGAATCTAATCTAAATCACATAAATTGGGTAGATTTGGTTTGCAAAAAATTACCAATATTGACTATTTTGAAAGGTTTCGATTTCGATGAAAAAGATTCTCTTTTAATTTCAAACAAAATAAGTCTACTTGTAAAAATAATGCAGCCTTTTAAAACAATTGAAGATGTCGAATTAATTAATAATGTTTCCGAAGAAATTTATTTAATAACAAAAAAACATATTGCTGAGCATCCTGTATTTGAGATAATAGCAAATAAGATTTCAACCTCTTACAGTATTTCCTCAGAAGAAACGATTTCAAATTGCGTTTGTAATTTAATGGGGTTGTTTATTCAGAGTTATGATGCTACAAGAGGACTTTTGAGTAATTCGTTATTACAAATTCTTTCCAGTAAAAATTTTTATAAGAATGAATTTGATAAAATTTGGATTCAAAAAATGGTTACTGAAACTTTACGATTTGATCCGCCAATTCATAATACCAGAAGAATTGCAATTGCTGATATTCGATTAAATAGAGTTACAATCAGAAAGAATGATCCAATTTTGATTGTCCTTGCTGCGGCAAATCGTGACCCCAAACAATTCGAAAATCCGATGAATTTTGATATTGACAGGGATAATAATCAAGAACATTTGACATTTGGAAAAGGTGGACATATGTGCCTAGCAAAACATTTTTCGGTAAATCTTGCAACTGATACTTTGTATTATTTACTAAGGAATTACAATGTTTCAGTTTTAGAGAATCAAATTGAATACGAACCTATGATAAATGCAAGATTGCCAAAAGCAATTTGGATTTCAGTTTTATAATTTTAAACATAATCAATTATGATAGCAGTAATTTTTGAAGTCATTCCAAACGAAGGAAAAAAACAAGAATATCTTGATATTGCAGCACAATTACGCCCTGAATTAGACAAAATAGATGGTTTTATTTCTATTGAAAGATTTCAGAGTTTTAGTAATCCTGAAAAGGTTTTGTCTTTATCATTTTGGAGAGATGAAGAAAGTATTCAGCAATGGAGAACTCTAGAGATACACCGATTAGCCCAAGGTAAAGGCAGAAATGAAATATTTAAAGACTATCATTTACGAATTGCCAATGTAAGTCGAGATTATGGAATGTTTGATCGAAAAGAAGCACCAAAAGACAGTTTTAAATTTCATCAGAAATAATCTAAGAAGCATAACAATCCATAAAGTCTAAATTTTGACTATTTTTGCAGTATGGAAGAAAATTTAAAACGTCTTAATAAATTCATTGCAGAAACAGGCTTTTGTTCCCGCCGTGAAGCCGATAAATATATAGAAGAAGGACGAGTAACAATTAATGATGCCGTACCTGAATTGGGAACCAAAGTTTCACCAAATGACGAAGTACGTATTGACGGAAAACTAATTCGTGAGAAAACTGAAAAACCAATTTACCTTGCTTTCTATAAACCCGTAGGAATAGAATGTACAACCAATCTTGAAGTTCGAAACAATATTGTTGATTACATTAATTACCCAAAACGTATATTCCCTATTGGACGTTTGGACAAAGCCAGTGAAGGTTTAATTTTCATGACTAATGACGGTGATATTGTCAATAAAATTTTGCGTGCCAGAAACAATCACGAAAAAGAATACACTGTAACAGTAAACAAACCAATTACTGACCGTTTTATTGAGCGCATGGCAAATGGAGTTCCAATTTTGGACACCGTTACCCGCAAATGTAAGGTAGAACAAATTAGTAAATACATTTTCAAAATTATATTGACGCAAGGACTGAATCGTCAAATTCGAAGAATGTGCGAATATTTAGGTTATGAAGTTACTGCCTTGAAACGCATTCGAATTATTAATATCTCACTAGACGTTCCTGTTGGTCGTTACCGAGATTTGACCGATGCGGAAATAAAAGAATTGAATCAGTTAATTGAGCCTTCGAGCAAAACAGAAGAGGCTAGTTTACCAAAACAAGAAGCTCCCAAACGCAAAACCGAATTCATCAGAAGAGATGATCCAAGATTTAAAAAAAGAGGAAATTTTTAGAAATAAAAAAAATGCCAGGAAATGACTCTCTTGGCATTTTTTTATTATTGTTTACGTAAACCGATCGTATCAAGTTATTTCAGTATGAAATAAGACTCATCTACCAATTCTTCTTTGTCGTAGACATTCACATAATAGGTTCCTTTTGAAAATTTGTTTCCTAATAAATTTTCAGAAACATGAATCGTTTTTTTCTGATAACTCACATTTGATGCCAAACTATAAGTTAGGGATTTGTATTGATGAACACCTTCATTTATATCTCCCAAAACTGTATTTTCGCTATTTACCACTTGAATATAATAAACTTTATCAATTGGTTTTGCCATCTCGTTTTTAGTTATAACAAAGCTAATATTGATACCATCAACCTTGTTAGCTCTATCAGTTATCGTGAGTTCGCCTGAGGTTTTTAACTTATAAGCTATAACAGTTGTTCCTGAAACCGACAATTTTGAAGATTTTTCAACTGTATTTACTAAATCTTGTTTTAGGATTTCACTTTGTTTTTGAGATTCTTTCAAAACAACTTCAGCAATGTCTCTTTGCTTTTTTATTATTGTATTTTGCTTTTTTAATTGCTCATTTTCTACAGCAACTTTTTTTAGTTTGTCGTGTAAAGAATTAACTTGATTTCTATAAGTAATTAAAGTATTCTGATCACCTTTAACAGACTCCAAATCAGCCATTAATTCCATTACTTTATCTCGCTCTTGGAGAAACTCAATCGATATTGTTTTGTTTTCCAAAATGATTGCGTCGTAACTTTTCTTCAAACCATTTAGCTCATTGAGAATAGCCATTTTTTCGAGCTCATTTTTGTTTATTTTTTTTTGATCTGAAGCTGTAGCGGTAATTCGTACCGACTTGTTTTCTTCACGATTGATGTAATACAAAATTCCAGATGATAAAAGAGTTAAAATAGAAACTGAAACTAGTACAATTTTTGAACGAGGGGATTTTCTTGGGGCTTTCAATTTAGTGGTATTTATAGAATTTGGTGTGGTAATATTTTATTTTCTTCGAAACAAAAATAAATATTTTTTTAACATTATAATTATACAAATGACATAAAACATGAATTTTATGCTATAAAAACAGAAAAATTAAGAGCATTCTTTAAATTATCTACATAATATTAAATATAAATCACTGAGTAGCAACAAGCTAACCTTAAAAAAAAATAATTCAAATTTTTTATTATAATCTTTGTGAAAGTCTATGATAAAAAGCATTAATAAACAACAATGCCATATTCTTTAAAAAACTAAAAAAAACATCCAGAAAACATTAACCAACAAAAAACCCAAGACTTTCATCTTGGGTTTCATATAAAAACATAGTAGAAAATTATTTTCTGCTTCTAATTTCTCTTGCTAAAAGTGTGTTTTTTAATAACATTGCTATCGTCATTGGCCCTACTCCCCCTGGAACTGGAGTTATAAATGACGCTTTTTTACTTACACCATCAAAGTCAACATCTCCAGTAATTTTGTAACCTTTTGGATTAGAAGAATCGTCAACACGAGTAATACCCACGTCAATTACAACTACTCCATCTTTTACCATATCGGCTTTTAAAAATTCAGGAACACCTAAGGCAGTAATAATGATATCGGCATTTTTTGTAAATTCTGCTAAATTCTTAGTACGGCTATGAGTTAATGTCACCGTTGAATCTCCTGGATTTCCTTTGCGGCTCATCAAAATACTCATTGGTCTTCCTACAATATGGCTACGACCAATAACTACGGTGTGTTTTCCTGCGGTTTCTACTTTATAACGCTCTAACAATTCCATTATCCCAAATGGTGTGGCTGGCAAAAATGTTTCCATATCCAAAGCCATTTTTCCAAAATTTGCTGGATGGAAACCATCTACATCTTTATCTGGATCAATAGCCATAAGGATTTTTTGTTCGTCGATATGTTTTGGCAAAGGCAATTGAACAATGTATCCATCTAAATTATCATCTTCGTTTAATTCTTTAATTTTTGCCAATAATTCGTCCTCAGAAATGGTTTCTGGCAAAGCTACTAAAGTGGATTCAAAACCGATTTGTTGACAAGATTTCACTTTGCTTCCTACATACGTTAAACTTGCGCCATTGTTACCAACAATAACTGCAGCCAAATGAGGTACTTTTTGCCCGTCTGATTTTAATTTTTGAACTACAGCAGCAATCTCGTTTTTAATATCTTCTGATGTTTTTTTTCCGTCTAAAATTTGCATTTTTTTAATTTATAAAGGGGGTTAAATGTTTCAGATTTAAAGATGAAACTCAAATTATATATTATTATCTTTTTAATTTAAAAAATTAAGGTCTAAAGTTTCAATCAGTTTGAAACATTAAACCTTAACTATTTTTTTATTATTATTTATCTCATTCCTGGCATTCCGCCTTTCATGCCGCCCATCATTTTCATTAAGTTTTTTCCGCCTGGGCCTTGCATCATCTTCATCATTTTGCTCATTTGGTCGAACTGCTTCATCAATTGATTGACCTGCTCTACTTTAGTTCCTGAACCTTTTGCAATTCTGATTTTTCTTTTTGCATCGATAATTGCAGGCTTGCTTCTTTCGATTGGAGTCATTGAGTGAATAATAGCTTCGATATGTTTGAAGGCATCGTCTTCGATTTCGATATCTTTCATCGCTTTTGAAGCTCCTGGTATCATTCCAACCAAGTCTTTCATATTACCCATTTTTTTAACTTGCTGAATTTGTGATAAGAAATCATCAAAACCAAATTCATTTTTAGCAATTTTCTTTTGGATTTTACGAGCTTCTTCTTCATCGTATTGCTCTTGTGCTCTTTCTACCAAAGACACAACGTCTCCCATTCCAAGGATACGTTCAGCCATACGATTTGGATAGAAAACATCAATCGCATCCATTTTCTCACCAGTACCAACAAATTTAATTGGCTTGTTTACAACCGATTTAATAGAAATGGCAGCTCCACCACGAGTATCACCATCTAATTTGGTTAAAATAACTCCGTCAAAATTCAAGATATCGTTGAAAGCTTTTGCAGTATTCACTGCATCCTGACCAGTCATGGCATCCACAACAAACAAGGTTTCTTGTGGCTGAATGGCCTTATGGACTTTAGCAATTTCGTCCATCATTTCTTTATCAACAGCAAGACGACCTGCTGTATCGACAATCACAACGTTAAATCCGTTTGCTTTTGCGTGTTTGATTGCATTTTGTGCAATCTCAACAGGATTTTTATTTTCTGGTTCTGAATAAACCTCAACTCCTATTGAATCTCCAACAACATATAATTGTTGAATTGCCGCTGGACGATAAATATCACAAGCCACCAAAAGTGGTTTTTTATTCTTTTTAGTTTGAAGAAAATTAGCCAGTTTACCAGAGAAAGTTGTCTTTCCTGAACCTTGCAATCCTGACATTAAAATGATTGATGGATTTCCAGAAAGATTAACTCCAGCAACATCTCCACCCATCAATTCAGTAAGCTCATCTTTAACAAGCTTTACCAATAATTGTCCTGGTTGCAATGTAGTTAATACATCTTGACCAATTGCTTTTTCTTTTACTTTGGTTGTAAAATCTTTAGCAATTTTAAAATTGACGTCGGCATCAAGTAAAGCACGACGTACTTCTTTCAAAGTTTCGGCAACATTTACTTCTGTGATTTTTCCGTGTCCTTTTAATATATGAAAGGCTTTGTCTAATTTATCGCTTAAATTATCGAACATAATTGTTTTTCTCTTTAATTAAGGCGCAAATATAATCTAATTAGATATTTTAGGCAATTCTTTTTCAAAGAGAGATTTAAGGCTTTTTAAATTTTTTTAAAAAAAATATAAGTCATATAAGTCTCGAAATAATAGAGCAATTTAATCTTATATGTCCTTATATTTCTTATATGTTTTATTTTAAAAAAATTTAGAATTGAAAATAAATAAATGGTTGAGAACCCGAAACGGCTGTGGCATAAACAATCCAGTACACAAAGCCCAAAATCATTGCTTTAACTACTAATGGTGTTTTATCAAAAACTGATTTCAGTCCATTGGTAAATACCTCTGGCAAGAAGTGCCAAACGTAACCGAAAAGCATTAATAAAAATACATTTTTGTACCCCATTACAATTATTTTCCAGTTTTCTGGTTCAAATGTCAGTTGTCCAATATTATTGATGACTTGTAAGGCTGTTTCGAAATCTCGGGCACGGAAAAAGATCCAACAAAAAACTACAAAATGAAATGTAATTACTACCGAAACAAACTTCCATAAGTAATTTGGCGTATTACCTTCTTTTTTCGAAGGAAAAAATTCTGAAAATAATTTATGCACTGCCAAAGCCAATCCATGAAGCGCTCCCCAAACAATAAATTGCGCTCCCGCTCCATGCCACAATCCGCCTAAAAGCATCGTGGTAAACAAATTAAAATTAGTTACCAAAGTTTGCTTTCTTTTGCTTGACAATAAAAATGACAAACAAAAAAGAACGATACTTATACCAGCAATAATCAATGGAATCAAGCTTACGGTATAATTTATGATTCCCCAAAGCAATAAACCAAAGAAGAACAAACTCGGGAATAAAAATCCTGCGAAAGAACCTTCTCTATTCCCTCCAATCGAAATGTACAGAAAATCTTTTAACCAAGTCGAAAGTGAAATATGCCATCTTCTCCAAAAATCAGTTATTGAAGTTGATTTATAAGGTGTTCTAAAGTTGGCAGGCAATTTGAATCCTAACAATAGAGCAATACCAATTGCCATATCCGAATATCCTGAAAAATCACAGTAAATTTGAATGGCATATCCATAAGAAGCCATTAAATTTTCAAATGATGTGTAGTTCATTGGTGTATCAAAAACACGATCAACAAAGTTTACTGAAATATAATTTGAGATTACTGTTTTCTTAATTAAACCACCAATAATTAGAAACAAAGCGTTATTCACGTCTTGTTTGGTAAGGTGTAATTTTTGATAAATCTGTGGCAGAAAATCTTTGGCACGTACAATTGGTCCAGCAACTAACTGCGGAAAAAATGAAACGAAAAATAAATATTCGATGTAGTTTTTTGTCGGCTTTATTTCTTCACGGTAAATCTCAATAATATAACTCATCGACTGAAAAGTATAAAAAGAAATTCCAACTGGAAGAAAAACATCATGAAGTTTGAAATTGCCATGAAACATATCATTATAAGTAACAATCAAAAAGTTCATGTATTTGAAATATCCGAGTAAACCCAAATTCAAAATCACACTTATAACAAGATATAATTTCTTGATACTGTCTTTCTTTTCTTTATAAATAATTTGGCTCAAGCCATAATCTACAATGGATGAAAGCAATAATAACAAAAAGTAAATACCACTTGACTTATAATAAAAGAAAAGCGAGAAAAGAATAACGTAGGACAATCTCAAATAAAATGTTTTGTGTAAAAAGCCATACACAAAATAAAAAACCAGAAATAACCCTAAAAATAAACCTGTATTAAATAATAATTTTTCGTCTGGATTATAAACAAACCAACTTTTAACTTGTTCTATTGTAAGTGCACCAAAATTTTGAACGATCCAATCATTAATGCTATCAACTGTTATCAACTTATTTTTTTGATTTAAAATTATCGTATGCTTTTAAAAGTGCCTCTGAGAACAATTTCCCTTGTTTTTCGTATCCTTTTTTAGAATAATGAACCCAATCTGGCCCAATTAATCCTTGAACTCTTAACTTCCTAATTCCTTCCATGCCGCCGAATTCCTCGTACAAATCCCAAACTGCAAAATCATCTTTTTCGGCTATTGCCAGTATTTGTCTTGCATAATCGTGAATGTAAGTATTGGGCTTTTTCCTAAGAAGCGATGGTGGTGGTGTCATGACAAGTATAGGAACATCAATTTTTTGTGCTTTTATATTTGCTATAAACGACCTTAATTCTTTAATATAATGGTCGGATTCTAACTTTTCATAGCTTTCATTTGTTCCTAAAGAAAAAACCAAAACATCTGGATGTAATGCTTTTAATTGTTCAAAAAACAAAGGATATTTATTATAATCCGAAAACTTAGCTCCGTTTACTCCAATACTACTGTAAATTAAACCAGCAGTATCTTTCTCTAAAACAAGTCCGTTAAGTTCAAAATTGGAAGCCGTTTTATTCGGAATTAGGAAAATTCGATCTAATGCTTTCTCCGAATTATAGTAATGAGAATTTGAATCAGACTTGACTTCTAAAGAAACAAATTCAGAAACAGAAACCGTTTTAGGTCTTGTTTCGTTTGTTGCAATTTTTAATGTTCTTCCTGCGCGAATTGAATTAGACTTAAGGCGATTTTGTCGTTTTATTTCCAAAACCGAAACATTATACTTGTCGGCAATTGTTGAAAGCGCTTCGCCTTTTTTAATTTTATGCGTAATTATTTTTCGTTCTGTTGTTTGTATTACATTCGTTTTAGACGAAGTTGCCAAATCAAACATATCCTGATTTTGTGGCGTAATGACACGAATAGAATTGAATTTATAAGCCGGATCTTTTACATTCAATTCAACAACAAAACCTCCGTTGTCTCTCCAAAGTGCGATTCCGCTTAAACCAACGGGATTATTTCTAAAGGGATAAATATTTCGGTAGCTTTCCCAGGTTCTATTGGAACGAAAACGTTCATTATACGAACCATTTGTCTTTGCCAATTGATATGGAAATATAAAACCGCGTCCTGCATTACCGAATTTCAGTTGGAGTTTTTTTCTGATTTCATTGGTCATTAAATCACTTTGAATATGTGAATCTCCAATATGTACAATATTTATCCTGCGATTATTTTGGCTTTCATTATTTTGTAATTTCTGAAAAAAGCTTCCTAACGCTTTTGCATTATAAATTTGATCTTCTGAAAAAGATACTGTCGTAGCTGTATCGCCGTTATGAATCATACTTTTTGTTCTTGTAATTGAGTCTGTTTTTGGAGTCTTATTATTCGTCGAGAAAAAAAGACAACAAAAGAAAATAATTAGTTTATTCATTTAAGCTATCGTTTTTTACAGAGACGGAATCTGAGTTTATTTTTTTGACCGTTTTGGGTTTATTCCTTTCAGCATCCCTTTTTTGGCGAAGGATTTTATATTCTTCATACCCTTGATTTAATTGGTCATATATCAATTTACCAATAACTTTTGCCCCACGTTGATTGAAATGTGTGTAATCTTTATTGGCTTTTGCCGGAACCTCATCAACCCATTTTATCATAGAGCCGTCGCCACCCATTAAAGTGTATAAATTGACAAAACCAGATTCAGTTTTCAATGCATATTTTTTTTGAGATTTCATCAAAGGAACCACCGCAGAATCAGACTTCATTTCCAAATCATATTTGGTTGACTTATCGGCTGTCGAAATAATCAAAACCGAAACTCCCGGAAAAGATTCTTTTATTTTCTTAACCACTTTTGTCATTCCTTTTTCATACCAGGAATAATTTCTATTTCCGTAATTCAACACATTGGTTCCATAGTGCAAAATCACAAGATCATATTGCAAACTATTATTAAAAGCCTGCATGACATTGGTATCAAAAATTGAAATTGGAAGCCCGGAATTTCCTCTTTGTGAGAAGTTATCGACATGAACTCCGCTTCCATTATCAAAATTAAAACCGTAAATCGGAATTGAATCTGCCTGAACAAAATTTGCTTTAAACGATTTTAAGCTTCCAGAACTTACTTTTAAAGTGTTGACTAAATTATGTGGATTAAGATTTTTTTGTACAGTATCTTTTCCAATAATAAAATTGACTTTTCCTTTTTTAGATGATTTACCGTAAAATAACACTGGATTATCTAATGTTGTCGAATATTTATTAGTTCCCGCTTCATATTGTACCCAAGTCGCATTTGTATTATCATTTGCAAAAAATACGTGTCCGTTGACTCCAAATGGACTTGCTGGTCGTTTTACATTTAAATACGACTGCATTTTCCAATTTTTAGAATATACTGATTTCACAGAACCTCTCGACGCCGCAGATTCTGAAGTTATCGAAACAAAACCAACTCCATTTCCACCAAAACGCTCCTGATAATTTTTACGAACATCCTGCACAATTAAATCACCATCAGTCATAGAATCTCCGTAATAAGCGATTCTAACTTTGGCTTGTGGATTTTTTTCGAGTTGGTATAATTTTTCATAGAAAGGAATCAAATACTGGCTTCCTTTGTATTCATCAAATGTTTCGGCTGGAAATTCAATACCTTCTGTAGCATCAAAAGTTATTTTTGCCTGTCCTTGCTGACGCTCACTTTCGGCAATACTATCTTCTTTTACATCCAAAGAATCATCAGCAACCGACTCAATAAGCATGCTGTCTATCAGTACATTTTTGGAATCTAATTTACTGTCTGAAAATATTTTGTCAGGAAGAATTTGTTTGAAACCGGTAAAAACTACGAAAGCCAATGCAACGATAGCAAAAGACTGAAAAAAATAAGGTTTTGTATTCACTTATCAATTATATTTTGGAGAATGAAATAGCCACAAATTAATTAAAATTCTTGTTAATTCCTTAGAAAAAAACTCTTGCAAAGATAGCAACTAAATGTTTATTTCAAATGGATTTTAATAATAAACTAAAACAAAATGAGATTAGTCTAATTCGGCTTTTATATAACCAAAACTCTTTGAATTTGAGCACAATTTCTTTTTCATTTAAAAATTTATTTCTTAGATTTTGTATTAATTTTAAAAAACAGAAATAAAAAAAGACTGTCCGTTTGACAGTCTTCTTTTCAAAAAAACTAACTAACCACTTTTTAAAAACTAAAATCTTTACGTCATCAATATTAATGCAAATATACAATTATTTTTATTCATTCTAAATAAATTTAATATATTTGTAAATGAATAACAAAATCCTATCGCCAATAAAATTGTAGACTTATGTGTAAGCTAAAAGTATTAAACAGAACTTCGAACGGCATTTTGTTATATTGCCAACACAGAGATATGTATCAATTGCTGTTTAACAATTTGACATTTGATTTAAGTAGTATCGAAATGACAAGTTTTTCCAATTATTTGGAACAAATTGATGCTGATTATTGGGAAAGCGAATACGAACATTCTATTTACGAAAAGAAGATTCCGATACCAACTTTGCAATCTAACTTTATTATTTTATTGAACAGAAAGGAATTGGAAGAATTGCGTTTTTTGATCGATTGTATCAGTCAATATAAGATTTTGAAACCTGTCGAAATTAATTATCAGATAATTTCAAATTGATTTATTCATAAAAAGTATTTCCAAGATTCGAACTTTATAGCTCGGATTTTTTTTATCGCTGATTTTGCAATGATAACTTAATAAATCTTCTTATTTTTAATATTCTAAATTTGAATCATGGAAAAATTAGACAAAAATTCTTTATGGGAACGCAGAAAGTTTATAAAAAACACTTTTAAGTTTGCCACTGCAACTGCTTTTATAGGTTTTGGAGGTTTGGATCTCTTTGCTTTTCCTCCTTTAAAGAAAACTATCAAAAAGGTTACTCTAAATAATGGGGTAAAAATGCCGATTTTAGGATTTGGCACTATGGATCTTAGAGATGCTTTGGGTGAAAAATGTGTTGCCGAAGCTATCTCGCTGGGATATCGTCTTATTGATACCGCATTTATTTATTCAAACGAAGAAGCTGTTGGAAATGGAATCAAAAAAAGCGGAATAAAAAGGGAAGAACTTTTTGTAACTTCAAAACTTTGGGTTGACGACATGGGTTACGAAAAAGCCAAGGCAGCTTTTTATACCACATTGAATAAATTAGGTCTAGACTATTTAGACCTTTATCTTATTCATCGCCCGCGTGGTGATGTAAAAGGTTCATGGAAAGCAATGGAAGAATTGTATAATGAAGGAAAAATAAAAGCAATTGGCGTGAGTAATTTTGACAATCATCAATTGGATGATTTGATAGCAAACAGCAAAATTAAACCCGCTATAAATCAAATTGAGACACATGCATTTTTTCAAGAAGAAAAAGCACAAGAATCATTGAATAAATACGGCATTCAAATGGAAGCTTGGGCTCCGTTTGCCGAAGGTCGTAATTCTCTTTTTGTTGATAAAAACCTATCACTAATTGGTAAAAAATATAATAAAACGAATGCTCAGGTTAGTTTGAGATGGCTGTATCAAAGAGGCATTATCGCCATTCCAAGGACTTCCAAAAAAGAACACATGATTGAAAACTTAGAAATTTTTGACTTTGAACTTACTAAAGAAGATATGAGAGCTATCTCTAAATTGGACTTAAACAAAACGCAATTTCTCGAATGGACATAGCTCAATAAGAAAACAATTGATTGCTAGACAAACAAAAAATCCGAACGTTATTGTTCGGATTTTTTGTTTTTAAGTTTTGATAAATGTGACTACATTCTCTCTGGAACATTTATTCCTAATAAACTAAAGGCATCAGCAATCACATCGGCCACTTTTTTAGATAGTTGTACTCTGAATATTTTTTTGTTCAAATCGGTTTCTCCCAATATTGAAACGGCTTGATAAAATGAATTGTACTCACGAACCAAATCATAAGTATAGTTTGCAATTAAAGCCGGGCTATGATTATTAGCAGCATTCTGAATCACTTCAGGGAATAATTCCAATTGCTTTATTAATTCCTTTTCTTTTTCATGCATCTCAACTAGGCTCGATACAGCATTCAAATCGAAATCTGCTTTTCTTAAAATTGATTGAATTCTGGCATAAGTATATTGAATAAAAGGTCCCGTGTTTCCAGCAAAATCAACAGATTCCTCTGGGTTGAAAAGGATACGTTTTTTCGGATCGACTTTTAAAATATAGTATTTAAGCGCTCCAAGACCAATTGTATTGTATAATTTTGCTTTTTCCTCTGCCGAATAAGAATCTAATTTCCCTAAATCTTCAGCAATTTGTTGAGCAGTTCCAGTCATTTCCTGCATTAAATCATCAGCATCAACAACAGTTCCTTCACGGCTTTTCATTTTTCCAGAAGGTAAATCTACCATTCCATAAGACAAATGGAATAGATTAGAAGCCCAATCAAATCCTAATTTTTTCAAGATTAAAAACAACACTTTGAAGTGATAATCCTGCTCATTTCCTACGGTATAAACCATTCCGCCAACGTCTGGCATATCTTTTACACGTTGAATAGCAGTTCCAATATCTTGTGTCATGTAAACCGCAGTTCCATCAGAACGCAATACAATTTTACGATCCAAACCTTCATCAGTCAAATCTATCCAAACAGAACCATCAGGATCTTTTTCAAAAATTCCTTTATCCAATCCTACCTGAACAACATCTTTTCCTAACAAATACGTATTGCTTTCGTAATAGAAGCTGTCAAAATTTACTCCAAGATTTTTATAAGTTGTGGCAAAACCATCATAAACCCATTGGTTCATCATTTTCCAAAGAGCGATTACTTCTGGATTTCCATTTTCCCAATCCAAAAGCATTTGTTGTGCTTCAAGAATAATTGGAGCTGATTTTTTTGCTTCTTCTTCTGTTTTTCCTTCCGAGATTAATTGATTGATTTCTTCTTTGTATGCTTTATCAAAAGCTACATAATAATTTCCAACTAATTTATCTCCTTTTAAACCAGTGCTTTCTGGAGTTTCGCCATTTCCAAATTTCTGCCAAGCCAACATTGACTTACAAATATGGATTCCTCTGTCGTTGATGATTTGTGTTTTATACACTTTTTTACCAGAGGCTTTCAAAATTTCAGCAACTGAATACCCTAATAGATTATTACGAACGTGACCTAAGTGCAAAGGTTTATTGGTGTTTGGCGAAGAATATTCTACCATAACCGCTTTATCATTTGCGGAAGGCGTAACGAATCCAAATTTGTCAACATTTCTGATTTCATTGAAGAAATTCAAATAATATTCATCAGCAATAACAATGTTCAAAAATCCTGAAACTACGTTAAAACGTGCCACTTCCGAAACATTTTCAACCAAGTAATTACCAATTTTATTTCCTAATTCTACTGGGTTGCTTTTGATCACTTTCAATAGTGGAAAAATCACCATTGTGATATCGCCTTCAAACTCTTTTCGGGTTGCTTGAAACTCAATTTTATCAATCGTAACATCAAACAAAGTTTGAATAGCTTTTTCTATAGATGGCGTAAGAATACTGGATAATGACATGTGTACTTGTAATTTTTAAAGTGTGCAAATATAGCAATTTCGCAAGAAAATTGTTCGTATATTTATATGAAATAATACGGCCTTCTACTAATGTATTATTTCTGGATCCAATTAAAATAATTTAGCCCCACTTCTTTAAATTATTTTATGACATAATGAAAATACAATTCTACTATTGATTTGTATTAGTGTTTGAATGTCAAGTTTTATCAATTAGTTTTTATTGGTATACTATTTTCGTCATGAAAAAAAGCTTACTCTTGATAATTTTATTCTTTGGAGTAGAATGTTATTCGCAATCTATTACTGTAAGCACTAGTACTTATACAGTTCCGGAATTGGTTACTGATGTCTTGGTAGACAAAGATTGTATTCCTGTAAATAATATTACGTGGAGAACTGGAAACACAAATGGTTTTGATTCATCCAACGGAATTGGTTATTTTGAGAATACAAATCCTAATTTTCCACTAACAAGTGGTGTCATTTTGAGTACTGGTGAAGTACACAATGCTCCTGGGCCTAATAATAGCCAACTCGATGACGGAAATGTTGACTGGACCGGCGATAGCGATTTGGAAGCTACACTTTTGGCAGCTGGAATCACAATGAATTCTACCAATGCCACGGTTTTGGAATTTGATTTCGTTCCTTTTTCATCCAATTTTGACTTTAAATTTGTATTTGCTTCGGAAGAGTATGGTAATTTTCAGTGTCAATTTTCGGATGCTTTCGCTTTTTTGCTAACTAATAAATTAACTAATGAAACCACAAATCTTGCTGTTGTTCCCAATACTACAACACCTATTTCAGTAGTTACGATTCGAAATTCATTGTATAATTCATCCTGTTCTTCTGAAAATCCAGCTTATTTTGGAAAGTTCAATGGTGGTTCCGAAGCTGCACTTTCAGCTACAAATTTTAATGGACAAACAGTTCCTATGAGTGCATTATCGACTACATTAATTCCAAATAATCCTTATCACATCAAACTTGTAATTGCTGACAGACAGGATAACAAAGCAGATTCGGCTATATTTCTAGGCGCAAATAGTTTCAATGTTGGACAAGATGTTTTGGGACCTGACTTGACTCTAGCTAACAACTCGGCAATTTGTAATAACGAAAACTATACCCTAAGTTCAGGCTTAAATCCTGCGATCTATTCTTTTGCTTGGACATTTAATGGAAACCCGATTGGTGGAAATACTCCTGATTTAGTTGTAAATAAAGCAGGCACCTATGGCCTTACCTACAAGATTATGTCAACGAATTGTACGGTTACAACTGATTTTATAAAAATTGAATATTATAATGCAATTTCCACTCCAAATCCTGTGAATTTATATCAGTGCAACATGGGAGAAGCAAATTACACATTTGATTTATCTCTCAATACTTCGATTGTGTCCATACCAAGATCTCAAATAAGCTATCATCCAACATTAGCAGATGCAGAAGCTAACACCAATTCACTTCCGATTAATTATACGATTGCAGCAACAAGTCTTCCCATTACAATTTGGATGAGAATACAAAATACTTCGACCAATTGTTTTATCACCAAAAATTTTCAATTAGGAACAACACCACCTCCTGTTGCTACAAGTCCAGGAATCGTACGCTTGTGCGAAACTGTTCCTGGCTCCAATTCTGGAATTTTCGATTTAAAATCTTTAACAACAACAATTTTAGGCGGACAATCTCCGAGCGTCTATAAAGTTTCTTATTACACGAATATAACAGATGCGAATGCAGCAACCAATCCGATAGATACTTCCAAACTTTATACAACTACAAATACAACACTTTTTGCCAGAGTTCAAACTATTACAGCTCCAACTTGTTTTAGTACAACTAGTTTTGATTTAGTTGTTATTACAAGACCAACAGTTGATGATACTCCAAATCAATATGTTTGCGAAAAATATATCTTGCCAGCATTAATAAATCCTGGCAATTACTATTCGGGTCCAAATAAAGGATTACCAATACTCAATGCTGGTGACGCAATTACAACAGACAAAAACATTTATATCTATACCGAAACCGGAGGAACTCCTAATTGTTCTTTTGAAAGCAGTTTTTTTGTCAAAATTATTAAACCCGAAGATTTAAAACCACATGACGTTGTTGCCTGTGATAGTTTTAGATTACCGGTATCGCTTTATGGCATTCGCTATTTCACGTTGCCTGGAGGCCCAAATGGTGGCGGAGTTGAACTTTCTGGAGGTTCATTAATTACAAATCCTGCTATAACGACTATTTTTACTTATTTTTCCTCAACAGATGTTGCCAATCCTTGCATTCTTGAAAGTCAGTTTAACACGACTATCAATAAAACCCCAATAATTGATCCAATTGCGAATGTTTTCGACTGTACTTCATATACGCTGCCTCCATTAGCGGTAGGAAACTATTACACTTATAATGCAGTAACAGGTGTTTATACTCCAGCGGTTTCTCCTATTACAACAACGACAACCCTTCATGTTTTTGCAACTAACAATGACTGTAGAACTCCAGATACCATTTTTACGGTTTATATAAGTGCATTAGGTTTACCAGATATAAATGAATGTTTGTCATACGACCTTAAACCCGCACCAGTTGGAGAATATCGCGATGCTCCGAATGGCGGCGGAAATGTAATTCAGCCAGGACTCATTACAAAAACCACTACTGTTTATACCTATATTTCAAATGCAGGTTGTATAAACGATGATTTTTTTACAATTACAGTAAACGGACCGTTTCTAACGCCTCCAACTCCTGTTTCAGCTTGTACTAGTTTTTTGTTGCCAACACAAGTTGATGGAGGAGAATATTACACCAAGTCTGGAGGACCATCAACAGCTGGAAATATAAAATTAATTCCTAATGTCGATATTATAACCACGACCAAAACTATATATATTTACAAAGCATCTTCTACTACTGCGGGCTGTTATAATGAACAACCTTGGCAAATTACCATTAACCAAAAACCAATAATAGATTCCCGGGCAAGTGTAGATCAATGCAATTCTTATGTTTTAACACCGCTAGCAAATGGAAAATATTTTGATGATCCCAATGGGGTAAATCCTCTAGCGGCAGGAACGGTGATTACTAGTAATAATACCATCTATATTTATGCAGTTCATCCAAATGATCAAACGTGTTATTCGCAGAATTCCTTTAATATTACTATAAATGGCGTCGAAGCTGATCCAATTCCGACACAATTATCTTATTGTGATAGTTTTACTTTTCCTCCATTGCCTTCTGCCAAAAACTTTTATTATGATGCGCCCGGAGGTCCTTTGGGTGGAGGAAATATAATCCCATTTGGAACAGTTGTAACCCCCACAACAGTTAAACCTACCTACTATATTTATTATGAAACTGGCGATCGGTTAAACTGTAGTGATGAAAATCCATTTAGTCTTATTATTCGTCCCAAACCAGTTGCTAATCCTGTAAATCCTCTAGTAGTCTGTGACAACATTGGTTCGAATGATGGAATTGCCGAGTTTGATTTAACCACTTTAGCAATTAGAAATCAAGTCTTAAATGGTCAATCTCCAGATACTGATTTTACCTTAACATTTTATAGTTCTTTGGCTGCTGCCAATGATATTAATGCATCTCCAATAACCAATCCGGCAACTTTTCAAAACGACAATCCGTTTACAGACAGTATTTGGATTAGAGTTGCTAATAACCTAATTACAACTGCCTGTTTTGATGTTGTTGAATTAAAATTGATTATTAATCCATTGCCAAATCATCAATTAAAACCTGAATATTTTCTTTGTGAAGATTACAAAACTGGTACTTTGTTAAATTCGGTGACTATGGATACTGGATTATCGGTTTCCAACTATTCCTTTGAATGGACATTTGAAGGAAATCCTTATGGAGGAAATACATCATCCATTACAACAAATCAAATTGGTGATTATACAGTAAAAATAACTAATTTAACTACTTTGTGTGTTAGCACTCCTGCTGCCAAAGTTTCTAAATACGCACCATATCTCGAACTCAGCTACAGTGATGCTTTTGAAAGTCCATTCTATATTACTGCAAATGTTTTAGGAGTTGGCTCTGGAAACTACGAGTACCAATTGGATGAATTGCCGTTTCAGGATAGCAACACTTTTTATAATGTCATTCCCGGTGAACATACCGTTATTGTTCGAGACAAAGACGGACATTGTAATCCAGCTCCGCTCACTGCTGTGATCATAAATTATCCTAAATTTTTCACACCAAATGGCGACGGCTTTAATGAAACCTGGAATATTCCTCATTTAATTCCAACAAATCCCGATGCTCCCATATTTATTTTTGACCGATATGGAAAACTTCTCAAACAAATAACTCCAGATTCAGAGGGCTGGAACGGAATGTATAATGGCCAACAAATGCCTTCCAGTGATTATTGGTTTACAGTAAATTACGCTGAAAAAGGCACTTCAAAAGTTTTCAAATCTCATTTTTCGTTAAAGCGATAATTTTTTAAAAATTAACACTTTAAAATGTTACAAAGTGAAAAAAATTGAGTCTTATTAATTAAACAATCATCAATCAAAAAACAACAGTATATGGTTTAATCAACTTGAAAAAAAATAATGAATATTTTGAATTAGTTTTAATAAGCAGAAACCCCAGAGAATGCCAACTCTGGGGTTTTTTATATATTGAAAAACGTTTATTCTAAAAAAATACTACCATTTAATAATAGCACTTGCCCAAGTAAATCCACTACCAAAAGCAGCTAAAACAACAGTATCACCAGATTTTATTTTTCCTTCCTCCCAAGCTTCTGTCAAAGCAATCGGAATAGAAGCTGCTGTTGTATTTCCGTATTTCTGAATATTGTTATATACCTGATCGTCTGAAAGCTTGAATTTATTTTGGATGAACTGAGAAATTCTCAAATTGGCCTGATGAGGAATCAACATATCAATATCTGAAACATCTAAATTATTAGCTTCTAATCCTTCATTGATTACTTCAGCAAAACGAACTACTGCATTTTTAAACACAAATTGTCCATTCATATATGGGAAATAACTAATATCATCTGGATCTTTTTCGGCAATAATATCAGTTACCCAACGTGCTCCCATTCCAGGTGCATGCACAATTAACTCTTCAGCATATTGTCCTTCAGAATGCAAATGAGTCGAAAGAATTCCTTTGGTCAAATCTTCTTCTCTGCTCAAAACAGCTGCTCCTGCTCCATCTCCAAAAATTACCGAAACATTACGGCCACGAGTTGTCATGTCCAATCCTGTAGATTGCACTTCTGAACCAATCACCAAAATATTCTTGTACATTCCAGTTTTAATATATTGATCAGCAACTGAAAGAGCATATACAAATCCCGAACATTGATTTCTCACATCTAATGCCCCAACAGTTTTTAAACCTAAATCACGCTGGACCAAAACTCCTGGACCTGGAAAATAATAGTCCGGACTTAAAGTTGCAAATACAACAAAGTCAATATCTTCTTTTGCAATACCCGAACGTTTGATTGCAATCTCAGCTGCTTTAACCCCCATCGAAGTTGTGGTATCTTCACCACGAATGATGTGTCTTCTTTCCTGAATTCCTGTTCGTTCCTGAATCCACTCATCATTAGTATCAATGATTTTAGACAAATCATCATTTGTCACTACATTATCAGGGACATAATATCCCAATCCAGTTATTTTTGAATGGTACATATTTTTATTTTTTTGAGTTTCTGAGTTGTTAACTTCTAAATACTAGCGGGGGTTTATTTAGCAAACTAAAAGCTTAGCAACATAATTATATAATTCTTAATATTACTTCTTGATTGAATGCCAAAGCGGTTTCGTGCTCAAAGAAAATAACTCTTCGGTCAAAAACAGCTTTTATTAAAAAACGACTTCCTTTGAAGAAAGATTCTTTTACCACTACTTTAATCGAACCATTTGGATCAACTTTTAATTGATGTGGATATAGCAAAATAATTTCGTCCTCACCTTCGATTGGCATTAATTGGGACAATTTTAGTTCATTCACTTCTCCAAAAAGAGAAGCCACATATTTATTTAATGGATAATTATAAACATCTGCTGATGGTCCTTTCTCCATAATTCTTCCTTGATATAAAACAATAGTTTCGTCTGAAAAAGAAAGCGCATCGGTACTATCGTGAGTAGCAATAAAACATGTTATTCCTTTTTTCTTTAAATAAGCAAAAAGATTTCTTCGGAGTGCATTTTTTCTAAAATTATCAATGTGGCTGAAAGGTTCGTCCAATAACAAAACCTCAGGTTCTAATGCCAAAACTCTAGCCAAAGCCACACGTTGTTGTTGTCCTCCACTAAGGAATTTTGCTTTCACATTGGCAAATTCAGTCATTTCGACCATCTCCAATAATTCTTGAACACGTAGTTTTTTTAATGGTAAAAATCCATTAGAAAGAAACTTACCAACATTTTCTGCCACAGTTTCATAAGGCATCAGATCAAAATCCTGTGCCAAATATTTCATAAATGGCATTCCCGGAATCAAATTGTATTTTGGGCCTCGAATCTCTGTTTCATTATAAATAATCCGCCCTTGATTTAAGTCATACATACCATAAATCAGTTTCAAAAGCGTACTTTTTCCACAGCCACTTTCTCCGAGAATAGCTATATTTTGCCCTTTGGCAACTGTAAAATCTACATTTTGAATAATTATTTTTTCGGTATACCCGAATGAAATATTTTGAACTTGAAGCATTCTACAACTTTAAAATTTTAAAAAAACAAAGATAAGTCCTTTACACAAAAAAATATGTTTATAATTTCATTTATATCCAAAAAAAAACTGCTTCAAAACAAAGCAGTTTTTTAAAATATATTGAGTCTTTAAACTCTATTGTTTCTTTTGTGCGTCTTGAATCATTTTGTCATTTGCAGTAATTGCAAATTCAACGCGACGATTTTGACTTTGACCTTCTTTAGTATCATTAGATGCAATTGGGTCAGCAACACCAAAACCAGTAGTTTTAAAACGGCTTGCTGCCAATCCTTTAGAAACTAAATAAGTTTTTACTGATTCAGCTCTGTTTTTTGAAAGAGTTAAATTGTAATCAGCTTTACCAGTAGAATCTGTATATCCGAAAATATCAATATTTGTATCAGCATAAGAATTAAATACTGGAACAAGTTTATCCAAATTAGCTTTTGCTTGAGCAGTCAAAGTTGCTTTGTTCAAATCAAAACGTACAGCATTTTCGTTTAATGTTAAGTGAATTCCTTCACCAACTCTTTCTACATCTGCACCTGGCAAAGCCTGATCTATTTCGCGAGCTTGCTTGTCCATACTGTGACCAATCACAGCTCCAGTTCCACCACCAACAGCAGCTCCAATTGCAGCTCCAGCCGCAGTTCCTAATTTAGTATTATTTCCAATAATTGCTCCAAGAACACCTCCTGCAACAACCCCTATTCCTGCTCCTTTTTGAGCATTATTTGCGTTTTTAGTAGCTTCGCATCCTGTAAAAAGCATACTCAACATCATTAAAGCACTTAATCCTAAAATCGTTATTTTTTTCATCTTTTGATATATAATATATTAATTAGTTAACTTTTTTAAATTGGTAAACAACATCTGTCGGTTTATTTCCAACATTTATTTTATCAACCAACTCAAATGAAGTTTCTGATTGATTTCTAACTCCGAGTACAAAACCTGTTTTTACATTTTTGGATTTCAATCCTTCGTCTAATATTTTTAGAACAAACTGACCTTCTTTATTAATATACCAGGTAATTGCTGAAGTAAAAGCTGTACAATTTGGACTATTCAAAGTCATATTTCCTTTATTATTGTTTGAAACAAAATGCCAAGTACTTCCAATAAAACATTTTGAATCCGCAAGATTAAAAGAATTTACTTTAATGAATTCAGAACCCGGATAACTTACATTTACAATTTGCCAATCTCCTTTTATTCCAACTTGTGAAGTCTTATCCAATTTAGTCATTGGAGCATTGGAAACTGGTTCTGGAGTTGTTGGCACTGTAGATCCCGATTTACAAGCAACCGCCATAATGGCAATAGTACATATCAATAACAGTTTTCTCATTTTTTTTCTTTTTATGTTAGTGTAAATGCAAAGATACGTATGTATTTTATTCAAATTTATTTTTTTCTTTATATAATTTCCCTACGACAGCCGAAAATTATGTGGTTAAGATGTAATATTTGAAGGTTATACTATAGATTATCTGCATTTTAAATTGCAATAAATTTTCGAAATCGCGTTTATCAAATTTAACATTTGATTATTGTATAGCTAAGTATTTATAAAGAATTATATTATTTATACCTTTACTTTTTAAATCATTCCCCTACATTAATTAATTTGATAAAAGCTATTAAGATAAATCAATTAAATATTTATAACAATGAATAATTTAGAAGCAAACAAAGAAATAGTTAAACGTTTCAACAAAGAAGTGATTGAACAATGTAATCTAGATTCATTTAACGAATTAATAGATACCGAATTTGTCAATAGAACAGCTCCAGAAAATGCCAATGATAAAAATGGAATGTGGAATACATTTCACAACATTTTAAAACCAGCATTTCCTGATTTGAAGGTCGAAATTTATGATCAAATTGCAGAAGGAGACAAGGTAACGACTAGAAAATCAATCTTTGGTACTCATCAAGGTTCTCTAATGGGAATTGAACCAACCGGAAGACAAGTTAAAATTGACGTAATTGACATCGTAAGAGTAAAAAATGGGAAATATTTTGAGCATTGGGGAATAAATACTCTACAGACAATTATAAATGATTTAAAAAACAATAAATAAATCTACAATCTCAATATACAGAACATCTATCATTTAGTATTAATTATTGTAAAGTAACGAGCCAATTCAATTTTAGAAAGCTAATCCCTTTTTAAATATTGAATTGGCTGTTTGGTATAAAACATAAAAAAGAATAATGTTATCTTTGAAATGGATAAAAAGTGCGAAAACATCATTTGCACTCAAAAAATAAAAAAATGAATTCTATTTTTAGAAAAAGCATAGTACTTCTATTTATTGTGGCTTATTTTACAGGACTTTCACAATCTAAAAAAGACATTCCGAAATTTAAAGTAATTGCTTTTTATACCGCCAAAAATGATCAGGCTCATATTAGTTTTGTCCATGAAGCTAATAAATGGTTTCCAAAAATGGCTCAGGAAAACCACTTCGCATATGATTCTACAAGCAACTGGGATAATCTTAATGCAAAATTTTTGGCTAAATATCAAATTGTGATGTTTTTGGATACCAGACCGGAAACTACAGCCCAAAGAGAAGCTTTTGAAAATTATATGAAAAAAGGTGGCGGTTTTATGGGTTTTCATTTTTCAGCTTTTGCTTTAAATGATTCTGGTTATCCCCAAAACTGGGATTGGTATCATAATACTTTTTTAGGTTCTGGCGAATATGGAAGCAACACTTGGAGACCAACATCGGCAATTTTAAGGATCGAAAACCAACATCCAGTAACTAAGAATATCCCGAAAACTTTTAAATCCTCTCCAAATGAATGGTACAGATGGAGTAATGATCTTACCAAAAATCCAAATATCGAAATATTAGTAGCAATTGATGAATCCAGTTTCCCTCTCGGAACTGGACCAAAACAAAATGAAATCTGGCACAGTGGCTATTACCCAGTGGTTTGGACTAACAAAAACTACAAAATGCTGTATATAAATATGGGGCATAATGATATTGATTATGAAAACAAAACCAATAAAACATTGTCATACACTTTTGAAAATAAAACTGAAAGTCAATTAATTTTGAATGGTTTGCTTTGGTTGGGGAATTCTAAAAAATGAGGTATTACAGCACATCAATCGATCTCAACTCTATTACCTACGACAATTTGTCACCTCTGTACTAATTGGTATTCTATTTGAAAGCTATATTTTTCGATTGTAAAACCATTAATAATTTAAAAATATGACAACAGGTAAAATTAATGTTTCGGTTGAAAACATCTTTCCCTTAATCAAGAAATTCCTTTACAGTGATCACGAAATTTTCTTGCGTGAATTAATTTCTAATGGAACCGATGCAACTTTAAAATTAAAACATCTAACCAGTATTGGAGAAGCGAATGTTGAATATGGTAATCCAATTATTGAAGTTAAAATTGATAAAGAAGGCAAAAAAATCCATATTATTGACCAAGGTATAGGTATGACCGCTGACGAAGTGGAGAAATATATCAATCAAGTTGCTTTTTCTGGTGCCGAAGAATTTTTAGATAAATACAAAGATTCTGCCAAAGATTCAGGTATTATTGGTCACTTTGGATTAGGTTTCTATTCAGCTTTTATGGTTGCTGAAAAAGTAGAAATCATTACTAAATCGTATAAAGATGAACCAGCAGCGCACTGGACTTGTGATGGAAGCCCGGAATTCACATTAGAACCAGCTGACAAAACCACTAGAGGAACTGAAATCATTTTACATATCGCTGAAGATTCTTTAGAATTTTTAGAAGAATTTAAAATCTCTAGCTTATTGACTAAGTACAATAAGTTCATGCCTATTCCAATTAAATTTGGAACTAAGAAAGAAACACTTCCAAAACCTGAAGATGCTCCAGAAGATTACAAACCAGAAACTATAGAGGTTGATAATATAGTAAACAATCCTAATCCGGCTTGGACAAAACAGCCGTCAGATTTAACTGATGAGGATTATAAAAACTTCTACCGTGAAATGTATCCAATGCAATTCGAAGAGCCATTGTTTCATATTCACTTAAATGTTGATTATCCATTTAATTTAACTGGTATTTTGTATTTCCCAAAATTGGGAGCTGATTTGCAAATTCAGAAAGACAAAATTCAATTGTACCAAAATCAGGTATTCGTAACAGATAATGTAGAAGGAATTGTTCCGGAATTCTTGATGATGCTTCGTGGTGTTGTTGATTCTCCAGATATTCCTTTGAACGTTTCTCGTTCGGGCCTTCAGGCGGACGGCGCAGTTAAGAAAATTTCAAACTACATCACTCGTAAAGTAGCTGATAAATTAAAATCTTTATTCAACGAAAACAGAGCTGATTTCGAATCAAAATGGAATGACATCAAAATCGTTCTAGAGTACGGAATGCTTTCTGAGGATAAATTCTACGAAAAAGCTGGAGCGTTTGTATTATACCCAACAGTTGATAACACGTATTTCACTTTAGACGAATTAAAAGAGAAAATCAAAGAGAAACAAACTGATAAAGACGGAAAACTAGTTGTTCTATATGCTGGAAACAAAGAGGCCCAACATTCGTATATTGAAATTGCAAAAGACAAAGGATACGAAGTTTTATTATTAGACTCACCAATTATCTCACATTTAATTCAAAAAATCGAAGGTGACAACAAAGATCTTCATTTCGTTCGTGTCGATTCTGACCACATTGACAACTTAATCAAAAAAGAAGACACGGCGATTTCTAAATTATCCGATGAAGAAAAAGCAAGCTTAAAAACAGTTCTTGAAACTATTGTTCCTAAACAAACATACACCGTTCAGTTAGAAGCTTTAGACAGTGAAGCTGCTCCTTTCATTATCACACAGCCTGAATTTATGCGTAGAATGAAAGAAATGAGTCAAACTGGCGGCGGAATGTTCGGAATGGGCAACATGCCAGAAATGTATAATTTGGTTGTAAATACGAATTCTGAATTAGCTTCAAGTATTTTAAATAATACTGACAAAGGTGCTCAAGAGAACTTAGTAAAACAAGCATTGGATTTAGCTAAATTATCTCAAAACTTATTAAAAGGTGAAGCATTAACTGCTTTCGTAAAAAGAAGTTTTGAATTGATCAAATAAATCCTAAATACAGCTAAAAAATTTAGCATTGTTATAATGGCCCTGCAAGTATCACTTTGCAGGGTTTTTTATTTATGCTAAAAAGAAATTCTTCATTTAATATTTTATTTAAACCTAATTGTTTTATTTAAAATCAATTAAAAAAACTTCATTATTAAATTCCAACGTTAAGTAAACTTTATTTAAACATTTAACATTTGTATTAATCGAGATTTAGTTATAAATAATATATTTGATCGCCTTAATTTAAAAAAACTTAACCAAAAAATTAAAAAATTATGAAGAAGATTTCTTTGCTATTAACCACTTTCGTCCTTACTTTATCATTTGTTTCATGTACCAAAGAAGAATCATTAGCCGCAACAGATAACAGCCCAATTATCGCTTCAGCCTCAATAGATTTGGTTAACGAATTGGACGTTGAAACCGCAAATCAAGTATCCATTGAAAAATTAACAGCCAAACAAACAAGTAAAACTATGTCAAGTTCATGTGCTGTTGTGACAATGGATCCAATATCCACAAGTTTCCCTAAAACATTATATGTTGATTTTGGAACTGATTGTACAGTTAACGGCATTACGAGAAAAGGTAAACTAAAAATCACTTTATCAAACTACATTACCGAAACCGGGAGCATAATGACAATCGAAAGAATAAATTATTATGTAAATGGTAATAAAGTAGAAGGAAGTATTGAATACAAAAACATAACGACTAGTCCAACAACACCACAATGGACAAGAACAGTAACCAATGGAATATTTACTAATACTAAGAATGAGGTATATTTAAATTCAGGAACCTACACAGTAAAACAAACTTCGGGAGTATCAACAATTCCATTGGACGACAATATTTATGAAATGACAGAAGGTATCCATAGCATTTCTAAACAAAATAATGGCAAAATAATTTTGACAGTTCAAGAACCATTAATTAAAAAATACAATTGTAATTATATTTCAAAAGGAAAACTAAAAATAGAGAGCAATGTTCTAAATGGCATAATCGACTACGGAAATAATGAATGTGACAATAATGCAACTTATACTCAAAACGGAATGATATTTCCTTTTACATTATAAACGCTTTCAAAAAACAACAAAGAGACTAACCAAAAGCAAGTCTCTTTGTTGTTTTTAGGAAGAGTGCGAGCATATCTTTATGTAAAATTAAATTTCAAAAAAAATAACAATTAAAATTTAAATACTAAATTTGCTACATTCATCTTTTTTAAAAAAAAACCAACCAAAACAGCTCATTATGTACAAGTTAGATATAAACGATTACCATACTCCTTTTTTTTTAAAATCATCACTTTTTAGAATAATTTTGGTTGCATTTGTTTTCAATGTACTTGCCTTTTTGAGCTTTAGAATAACCGTTTCACCTGATAATCTTTCACCAATTTTCCCAGATGTTGGTTTTGCGCTTGCGGCTGTATTAATTATTGGACGCAAAGCATTATTAGGAGTTTGGGCAGGCTCTTTTGTTGCAAATATGTTTTCATTTTGGGATGTCTGCAAAATGCTAGATAAAACATTACTCGAAACGATACTCGCCTCTCTATCAGTAGCAACAGGCGTAGTAATTGGGGTTGCCATTAGCTCTTACTTAATTAACTTAATAAACAAAGGCGATTATCCATTAAAATCTGGATTTTCCGTAATAACTTTTTTAGGAATAAGTGTATTATATTGTGGAATTTGTTCATTACTATGTGTTGCTGCAATTTCATTTTGGGAATTAAGTACACCAAATCATTTTATTTCCAACTGGACTACACTTTGGAAAGGTGACTTAATTGGCACAATACTTATTGCACCATTTTTATTATCATGGTTCTATCGCCATCACATCAAAATTATAGCAACGTCCCTATTTGAAGCTATTTCACTAGGTTTAGCAACAGTTTTGGTCTGTGTTTTAATTGCTTATGACCATCCAAATGATCAATATTTATTTATTCTGATATTACTTTGGGCTACATTCCGTTTTAGAATTAGAGGGGTATCAATATTAGCTTCAATGTTTGCTCTTTTATCATCAATTTATGGTTATTTAGGTTATGGCTCATTCGTAGTTGTAGATTCAAATGATTCATTGATAAATATTAATCCTTTTTTCGGTTCCGCTACAGTAATTGCATTAATCCTTTCAGGTTACTATTCTGATTATTTACATCAAAAACAACAAGTTTCAAAATAAAACTCATTCCAATAATAATTTGGGCATGTCCCTCTGGGTCGGGCTGTCCATTATATCTTTTATTTTGCTAAAGAAGCAAAATAAAAGGATGCCATTCCCATCCCTCATGCAGTTTCACGTTTCAAAAACATTCTTAAGTTAGTTTTACTATCTTGTCATTTTAATTCAAATTCCTTCATTCTACAACTTCTCACAGTTAAAAAAACAAAGTATACCTAGACATACCCAAAAACAAAAAAACAGCCCCCTAAAGAGCTGTTACCATACAAGTTGTTTTCTAACCAAAAAAAACAATTAATTAACCGTGGCCACATTTTGATTTTTAATTTTCAAATCGCCTTTGTACACTTCAGCTACTGCCTTTCTCGATAAAGTGATTTTATCGGCGACTACAATCTCATGGGTTACTTTTTTCAGGCTTGTTTCCACTTCCAAAAAGTAAACCCCTTCAGGAAAATCTTCAAGGCTGTAGGTTCTTATAACACCGCCTTTGCCTGTTATCGTTTCATCATAGATCACATTATGCGATTTGTCATAGATTTTCACAGTAGCCTTTTGAATCTCATTTATCGAAAAACTAATTTCTCTGCCTTCCCCATTTCTCACATTAAGCAAGAAATCACCATTAATCGCATAGGTATTAAAACTAAATAACGCCACCAATATTACTGAACTGAATTTTAAAATCGTTTTCATGATACTCTTCTTTTGAATTAGTAATTATTTTCACTGCTAAATTAGCACCATAATTACAATTCAAACACAACAGTATTTTCTAATATAGTTGCTATTTTAACCTCACGAAAACGATATACCACCATTAAAGAGAATCTGGCAACTATTTCAGGTAAAATAAATAGTCTGGGTTTTTTGTAAAACAAAAAACCCTTCATCAGTCTGATGAAGGGTTTTTAAAAAAGAAAGGCAGCGACATACTCTCCCACATAACTGCAGTACCATCTGCGCAGGCGGGCTTAACTACTCTGTTCGGGATGGGAAGAGGTGAGCCCCGCCGCAATAACCACCTTAAGGTTTTGCTTGAGGGTTTAAGGTTTAATTTTGTTTAAAGTTGTTGAACAACCTTAAACTTTAAACTTCAAACTTTCAATACAGCTACGCTGTAAATATTTTAACATATTGAGATAAAGAACATAAAAAGTATTTTAGAAAGTTTCTTCCTCCCGATTGCTCGGGAGGAAAAGGGTGTACATAAGCTTACGGGTTATTAGTACTACTCGACTATGACATTACTGCCTTTACATCTATAGCCTATCAACGTGGTCATCTTCCACGACCCTTAAAAGAAATCTCATCTTGTGGTGGGTTTCGCGCTTAT
>NZ_DATIDY010000208.1:0-22776 GCF_035456085.1 Flavobacterium sp. | reverse complement strand
GTTAGTTTACCGATTATTTCAAACGTAGTTTCTCCGATTCTTTTGAATTTAGTGGAGTAGAAAGAAATTTTCGGAAACTTTTTAGCGTCAAAAAAATCAGGACTTCTTAAGTGAGTATCTCTTTTTTTGTCATTGGTATTGATAGAATTTACATTTGCCGTAAAAGTAAATGCTGCATTTTCAAAATCATCTTCAGCCTCGGCTGTTGCTGATATTTTATCAAAACGACCAGTTATACTGGCAATTTCGAGGTGTTTAATTTTAAAAAGTAATTCAGAATGTGAGGGGTCTATTTCCCATTTGAAGTTTTCCATGGTATTGTTTTTTTATTTGATAAAAATGAAAATAGCCAATAGATATTATTAATTAAGATTAGAGTCTAACAAAATTAAATCATCAAATAAAGATAGCTGGTATTAACTTTTTTTTTATTGATAAAAATCATATAAACAGTTGATTTAAATGGTTATATTTTCTTCAAAAAATCAGCATTAGAATAAATATGGATTTAAGATCAGCAATTAGACAGCAATAAGTTTGCATTAAAAAAAACGACAAAAAGGATAGTTGTGTGTAAAATACAACTATCCTTTATTTAGTAATATTATAGATTTTTTACTTCTCAATAGGTAACTCACTAGCGCCCCATTCTGTCCAGGAACCATCGTAAACTGCTTTTGGGTTGTCTGAAATTAATTCAGTTGCTAATAAAACAATACAAGCAGTAATTCCAGAACCGCAAGTAAAGAATAAAGGCTGGTTGTTCAGATTTAGGATTTTTTTTAATTCTGCTGTTGATTTGTATTTTCCATTTTGTTGCAATTCTGTATAAGGAACATTAATAGAATTTGGAATATGTCCGCTTCTCATACCAACTCTGGGTTCTTCTTGGATAGCGTGAAATCTGTCGGAAGAACGGGCGTCTATTAATACCGCTTTTTTTGTAGAAATATTTTCTAAAATCTGCTCTTTGTTTTTGATGAATTCAGGTTGTAGTTTAGCTTCGAAATTCCCTTTTGGATAAAAGGTTTGTTCTTGTTGATTTTCCGTTGGAAATCCCTCTTTTATCCATTCAGGAAGACCTCCATCCAAAACATAAACTTCTGAATGTCCCATCGTTTTAAACATCCACCAAGCTCTTGGACTCGAATAAATTCCTAAAGTATCATAAACGACAATGATGTTGTTTTTATTAATACCTAATTTTTGAGCTTCATCAATAAATTGTTCAGTCGAAGGAAAAGTATTTGGTAGCGGATTGCTAGTATCGCTAAAATTATTTTTGATATCAAATACTCGGGCTCCTTTTATTTGTAAACCCGGATTTTGATTTTCTAAATTCGATTGATTTTGATCTAATCGAGCTTCAAGTATAATTAAGTCTGGACTGCCTAATTGATCATGAAGCCAAGATGCAGAAACTATTGGATTTGCCATTTTTTAGCGGTTTATTTTAGTAATTAATTGTTGTAAAAAAGCTTGACCTTCTTCCCAATAACCTAAATTGGAATCAGAGTTGATATGTCCTTTTAAACCAATATTTACAAAATCACTTCCCCAATGAGCAGCTAATTCTTCGGCTCTTTCTAATGATATATAAGTGTCATTTTCAGTCCCAATAACTAACGATGGGAAAGGAATAGTCTGTGTTGGAATTGGTGAAAAATGCCTCAGAAAATCTGGAGTATGTGTTGGCGAATTAACATCAGCAGGAGCTACTAATAGCGCACCAATAATGTTTGAATTGCTGTTTTTAGAAAGCCAATGCATAACTAAAGAAACTGCAAGACTATGTGCAACCAAAATAGTTGGTTCTTTTAATTGTTTGATGTTTTCATCCAATCGTTTAAGCCATTCGCTAAGTTGAGGTTCGTCCCAATTGTCTTGAATCACTTTGGTCGAATTAGGAAATTTTTGTAACCAAAAGCTTTGCCAGTGTTTTTCTCCAGAGTCACCAAGTCCCGGAATTATTAATAAATGTGGAATCATTTTTTATTTCTTTTTTAAAGCTACTATTCTTTGAATTTCTTTGACAACTAGTGGAAAAGCAGGTTCGGTCATATTGTGACCAAAACCTTGGAGTTCATACAAAGTTGTTTGTTTATGGCCTGCTATTTTCAGCATTCTCCCCAAATAGGCATTTTCTTCATAGCGTCCCAACATTTCTAGTTCTCGATCACCAGTAATTAATAATATTGGTGGAGCATCAGCACGAACATGGTAAAGAGGAGCAAATTCATCAATGACAGGTTGGGTTTCTGGAATTCCTTTTTCTTTTCGGATTGTAAAATGGGTAATTGTTTGAGCGCTTAGCGGAATCAATCCTGCAATTGAGTTCGCATCTATGCCATTCGCTTTTAACCACTTTTTGTCCAATCCCACCATTAATGATAAATAAGCACCAGCAGAATGTCCTGAAACAATTATTAATGAATTATCACCACCGTAAGTTGCAATATTGTTGAATGTCCAAGCCACCGCAGCTGCTGCATCTTCAATACACTTTTGAGCTTTTACTTTTGGCGATAATCTGTAGTTTACTGAAACTATACAAAACCCCTTGTCTTTAAGTCCTTCGGGAAGTTCTTTGCTACCTCCGGTCAAACCGCCGCCATGAAACCAAATTACGGTCGCAAATCCTTTGACGTTTTTAGGGTAATAAATATCCAATACGCAACGCTCTTTGAGATAGGCATCCGTTTTGGTGGTCGCTTCATTATAATAGGGAATATTGCTAACCGTAATGTATTCTGTTTTTTGAGCAAAACAGAATGTTATTGTTAAGAGTAATAATAGGCTGAGAAATATTTTTTTCATTTTTCGCTTTTATATTTTAAAACCATAAAAATACAGATTTTTTATACGTTATCAGTGTTGGTTCTTATGAAAATATAAAGCTGTTGCATAGCCCCGATAGAAACGAAAATCCTCTAGTGCTGTGGTTCAGCACTAGAGATTGTAGTGTATAGCGGGACTGAACTTGATGAAATGCAATACTGTTCTGCTCCAAAAAAAAATCCATCAGCCTTTCGACCAATGGATTTCCTATATTAAATAAACGCTAAAATTAAGCGTCTAAATCTACTTTAGTTTTGCTTGCAATTTCCTTGTATGTTCCGTTTACTAATTTCTCGCGAATAGCTTCGAAAGCAGCAAGAGTTTCGTTAATATCTTCCAAAGTATGAGAAGCTGTTGGAATCAAACGCAACAAAATCATGCCTTTTGGAATTACAGGATACACAACGATAGAAAGGAAAATACCATAATTCTCTCTTAAATCATTAACCATAACCATTGCCTCAGGAATACTTCCTTCCAAGTAAACAGGAGTAATACAAGTGTTAGTATCACCAATATTGAAACCTTTTTCTTTTAGTCCGTTTTGTAAAGCGTTTACATTTACCCAAAGTTTATCTTTAATTTCAGATGAATTACGCAATAATTCCAAACGTTTCAATGAACCAATAGTTTGAATCATTGGCAATGCTTTAGCAAACATTTGAGAACGTAAATTGTATTTCAAATAATCAATAACATCTTTATCAGCCGCTACAAACGCTCCGATATTTGCCATAGATTTTGCAAACGTTGAGAAGTAAACATCAATTCCATCTTGGCAACCTTGCTCTTCACCAGCTCCAGCACCTGTTTTTCCAAGAGTTCCAAATCCGTGAGCATCATCAACCAAAAGACGGAAATTGTATTTTTCTTTCATGGCTACAATTTCTCTTAACTTTCCTTGCTGACCGCGCATTCCAAAAACACCTTCAGTAATAAATAAAATTCCACCTCCAGTTTCAGCCGCTATTTTAGTAGCACGTTGAAGGTTTTTCTCCATACTTTCAATGTCGTTGTGTTTGTATGTAAAACGTTTTCCACTATGCAAACGAACACCGTCAATAATACAAGCATGAGCATCAACATCATACACAATTACATCATTTCTAGTCACCAAAGCATCAATAATTGACACCATTCCTTGGTAACCAAAATTTAATAAATAAGCTGATTCTTTTTGTACAAAAGCCGCCAATTCTTGCTCCAATTGTTCATGATAAGTCGTGTGACCGCTCATCATACGCGCTCCCATTGGGGCAGCAGCACCATAAGCAATAGCCGCTTCAGTATCTGCTTTTCTAACTTCTGGATGATTTGCAAGACCTAAATAGTCATTCAAACTCCAGTTCAAAATATTTTTTCCTTGAAATTTCATTCTTGGACCTAATTCTCCTTCTAATTTTGGAAACACAAAATAACCCTCAGCCTGTGAAGCCCATCTTCCTAATGGTCCTTTATTGTTTTGAATTCTTTCGAATAAATCTTTTACCATAATATATAATATGTACTACAATTAATTTTAAGAAGTTGCAAAAATAATTATTTATAATGTATTAGCATCTCGAAAGCAAATTTATTTTTAGGAGCTTAATCCTGCTATCCGTTCCAATCTTTTGGGCCGAACCCCGGCCCACAAGGATTTCCACTACTATCAGGGCTAGGGCGTTTGGTTTCATAATGAAATTTAAAGCAAATTTGAAACACATAAGTCATATAAGATTTACAAACTCTCAGTCTTTCTGAAAGTAAAAAAACTTAAAATGAACATATAGTGTAGTGGAATAACATTTGCGGATCTCTGCGAAACGATAACTTCAATGTTTCTAAAAAAATCCTGTATCTTTGAATAAATATCATTCAAAAAATTCATGTCACAAAATACCAAAGAGCTAAAACTAGCCGTTCTCATTGATGCCGATAATGTTCCTTACAGCAACGTAAAAGGAATGATGGAAGAAATAGCCAAGTTCGGAACACCAACCACCAAACGTATTTACGCCGATTGGACCAAACCAAATGCAAATGGTTGGAAAGCAGTTTTACTCGAACATGCCATCACACCCATACAACAATACAGTTACACTATTGGAAAAAATTCCTCAGATTCTGCATTAATTATTGATGCGATGGATTTATTATATTCAGGCAAATTAGATGGATTTTGCATTGTTTCCAGTGATAGTGATTTTACAAGGTTGGCAATTCGCTTGCGTGAATCAGGTATGAAAGTCATAGGAATTGGAGAGCAAAAAACTCCAAAACCTTTTATCAGCGCTTGTGATCGATTCATTTTTATTGAAGTTTTGGATGGCGCCATCAAAAAGACCCGAAAAACTACAACCGCCCAAAGCAAATTGCCAAAACCAGCCACCGCTTCAGCTGCCGAATCCAAAAAAGCATTAGATCCGACCATTAGCGAACAGCCGCTGCAAAAAGAACCCCCAAACAAAATTGACGCTCAAACTATAGAACTGATAGAAGACACATTAGACGCTATTGGTGACGATGATGGTTGGGCATTTCTTGGTGATGTTGGTAATTTAATCGTAAAGAAGAAACCCGAATTCGATCCACGAAATTATGGTTTTTCAAAATTAACCCCAATGCTCAAATCTCTAACAGATATACTCGAGATAGACGAAAGAGAATCAGACAAAAAAGGAATTAAACATGTTTTTGTAAGATTGCGTTATACTTAATCAATATTAGTTAAACCTAACAGGTTTTTTAAAACTTGTTAGGCTGATTTATACACCCAATTCCTTAACATCTTATTAATTTTTAAATTATTTATCAGGGATTCAATTATTTTGATTTTTGAATACATAAGTAAGCCGTAATTCAGAACCAAGTTGCGCCAATTTCCAAAACGCGACACTATCAGTTGGAATAGGAATTCGATTGAAATCCGTATTTAAAAATTCTTGATTATTTTCTGTGGATATTTTTGAATGTAAAATTGCAATGCAGTAATTCTGTAAATCTACAAGCGTAAAAGTCTCTCTGAATTCAGGACGCACTTCACTGTTGTTTGCTAAACAGATATTCCCTTGGGGATCCTTTTTAGTGATAAAAGTTAATTTGAGAATATTTGCAATTTGTTCTATGACCTCGGGGTTGAGATCGGCAATAAATTTCTGAGATATTCTATAAAGAGAATTATTGTCCATTACTAAATTGTTAGTTAATTTCATATACAATTTACATATAAAACCGTTACGATTTTATTAGACACAAAAAAGGAGGGTTTTTTACGACCCTCCAATTTTGTAGTTTTGATTTATCATTATCTAACTTATACGTTACTATAATTCGGTATAGCTGACTATTGAGATACTTTTTCTAATACTTTACTATTTGTGATATTATATCTCAAGTAATTAATCAAAACCACATTTCAAATTTACAATTTATTTGTATTTAAAATATTGAAAATAAGTTATTTAACCTTTCTTTAACGTGACGCTTATAATTGTAAAATTGCTTTGTTATTTCTGTAAATGATATGAATAATATTATGATTTCTTTTCTGTTTAAATATGATAAACCAATATATTTGTGTCAATTTTCAATGCTAAAATTCTACATAAAAAATGAAAATAGTCTTTGCCACTAACAACAAAAATAAAATCAAAGAAATACAAAGCATGTTACCTCCAAGTATTGAAATTATCAGTCTTGAAAGCATTGGCTGTAACGAAGAAATCCCAGAAACCAGCGATACAATTGAAGGAAATGCTATAATGAAAGCTAATTATGTAACCCAAAAATATGGTTACGATTGTTTTGCTGATGATACTGGCCTTGAAGTAGATGCCTTAAATGGAGAACCTGGCGTTTACTCAGCCCGATATGCCGGAGAGCAAAAATCGGCTGAGGATAATATGGATAAGTTGCTTTTAAATTTGAAAGGCAAAACCAATAGAGCTGCTCAGTTTAAAACAGTAATTACCTTAAACCTGAAAGGTCAACAACATCTTTTTACTGGAATTGCTCGCGGTGAAATTACCTTAGAAAAAAGCGGAGATCATGGTTTTGGATATGATCCTATTTTCAAGCCAGAAGGCCATCAAGAAACTTTTGCCCAACTTTCATTAGAAGCAAAAAATATTATAAGCCATAGAGGAAAGGCAACCAGAGCATTAATCACCTTTTTAAATGATTAACTCAAATTAAATTCTCTTTTATTTCAAAATATTTAAACGGATATTCTTAAGGAATTTTTAACAAAATGATAGTTACAATAAAATATACTACATTTGAAATTCGTTATAGTTTTTCACCCAAATAATTCAATATGTTCAATATCAAAAAACTACTTTTAGCATCGGTTTTTTTAATTCCGACAATTCAATACGGTCAGTATACAGATCAAATTAATTCTAATAGACCGGGAGAATCTATGTCTGCTTTTGCGGTTGGAAAAACGGTCATTCAGGTTGAAACCGGTGTGTTTGGTATCAAAGAAAATCATGATTTGTTACGATATGATGCTAATGGTTTTGGAATTGATATGGAATTGCGATATGGTGCTTTTCTTGAAAATTTAGAATTCATCGCTGATATTCAATATCTAAATGAAACTTTCAATTATCCGATGCAAGTTGATGACAGAGCCGATTTTAAACAAACCGTTCTTGGAGCCAAATATTTAATTTATGATCCTAATAAAGGATATAAAAAAGAGGTAAATATTTATAGTTGGAAAGCGAATCATAAATTCAATTGGCATCAAGTGATTCCTGCGGTAGCAGTTTTTGCTGGAGCTAATTTTACTGGCGCTGATAATCCTTTTTATTTTAGTCCCCAATCGGAGATTTCGCCAAAAGTGGCTTTGATTTTGCAGAACCATTTAGGTGACGGATCATGGGTTTTTGTGGGCAATGTTATTTATAATTACATTACAGCAGATTATCCAAGTTTAAGTTATATTCTAACTTTAACCAAAGGAATTAATGATCATTGGTCGGCTTTTGTTGAAAATCAAGGGATAAAAAGCGATTTTTACAGTGATGCCATTGTTCGAGGAGGTGCGGCTTATTTGATTAACAAAAACCTTCAGGTAGACGCATCTATAAGCACGAATTTTAAAGACACACCATCTTTACTTTATGGTGGAGTGGGAGTTTCTTGGCGTTATGACGGTCGTTATAAAGAAGTTCATCTTAAGTCAAAAGAGGAAGAAGCTGCCGAAAAAATGGCTAAGAAAACCAAAACAAAAAAAGGATTTAAAAAAACAAAGAAATAAAATATACCACTAATAATGATTATCATACAAGAAGCAAAAACCAAAAAGGAATTAACTGAATTTGTAAAATTTCCTTTTTCGCTATATAAAGGCAATCCATACTGGGTTCCGCCATTAATTTCTGAAGAATTAGAGACTTTTGATAAAACCAAAAATCCTGCTTTTGATAATGCAGAAGCTACTTTTTATGTTGCAAAAAGAGATAACAATATAGTTGGAAGGATAGCTGCAATTATCAATTGGGATGAGGTAAATAAGCAACAAAAAAGTAAAGTTCGTTTTGGCTGGTTTGATGTAATTGATGATATTGAAGTGACCAAAGCATTGCTTGAAAAGGTATATGAATTGGGCCGAAAAAACAACCTGGAATACGTTGAAGGTCCAATGGGATTTTCTAATTTGGATAAAGTAGGGGTTTTAACGGAAGGTTTTGAAGAGTTAGGAACAATGATTACTTGGTACAATCATTCGTATTACGCAAGTCATTTTGAGCAATTAGGATACGTGACAGAGAAAGAATATGTCGAAAATAAGTTCCCTTTTGCAAATGCTAAACCTGAGTTTTTTGAAAAAGTTAATGAACTAGTCAAAAAAAGATACCAGCTTAAACCTATAAATTTTAAGTCAACCAGCGATGTAATGCCTTATGTCGACAAAATGTTTGATTTGTTTAATGAAACGTATGCAAAATTGTCTTCGTTTGTTGCAGTATCTGATGTTCAAAAGGAATATTTTAAGAAAAAATATATTGGTTTCATTAACCCGGAATATATAAAATATGTTGAGGATAAAGACGGCAATTTAATTGCATTTGCTATTGTAATGCCAAGTTTTTCTAAAGCGCTTCAAAAGGCTAATGGAAAATTATTTCCTTTTGGTTTTTTACATTTATTAAAAGCAAAACGTTCCAGTAAAGATGTTCTGTTTTATTTGATAGGTGTTCATCCTGATTATCAAAATAAAGGAGTAACTGCCATCATTTTTAGTGAATACCACAAAAGTTTTACAGAAAATGGTGTGGAAAATTGTTATAGAACTCCTGAATTAGCAGATAATATTGCTGTGCAATTGCTGTGGAAAAACTTTAATCCCGTTATTCATTGCCGAAGAAAAACATTTAGAAAAGAACTTTAATAAATAAGGAAACCCCATTTGATTAATGCAAATGGGGTCTTTTAGTAATTAAATGTTTTTCTAAAGTTTAATTACCAAAAGAGGTGTAAATAATTTTAGTAGCCACAATGTCATTATTTTTCAAGAAGGTTTTTACAATCAAAGGCTGGTCACTGCTGTGGAAATCCCGAATGTAATATTCATTAATATTTACATTTTCTTTCTTGTAAATAAATCTTCCCGCAATGTCATAAATCTCTAATTTATCGATTACTTCAAAAAATGAATTGACTTTTATGATGCCGTCTTTCACAGAAACGATAACTGGCCTATCTAGTTTTTCCTGACTAGGGATTTCATTTTTATAATGCAGTACAAATCGGTTGTCAAAAGTTCCCTTTGAAGTATTAAAACGATATGCACCTTTTTTTAGATTAGAAAAAACAGCTGTTTCTTTATCTTCCAAATAGATATCATGATTTGCAAGTAGACCTTCAGCTTGATCGATGTTTATTTCAAACACCCCGTCGATTGTTGTGCTAAAGCCTAGCGGCACTATATCGTCATCATCAAAAGGTAGAGCTCTTCCTTGTATCACAAGGTTTTTATTTTGGATGATGCTGTAAAAATCGATGTATTTATTTCCGTTAAAAACTGCACCGTCATATGCACTGTCAAATTCATTAGTGGCACCTGTAATATAACCAATCAATGTTTGTTTGAACGCACCTTGATTATTGTAGAGATTCAGCCACACTCTATCTTTTTCAACAGTGCTGAATTCTTTTTTGGTAATATCAAATTTAAAAAATTGAGAGTTGTTTCCGCTAATTCGCATGGTATTATCAAATTTTGCCTTAATTCCAGAGACTCCTTCTTTTCCTTGTATAAAAAAGGATTGCCCCGCTGAAATAAATCCAAGAGGAATGGTTGGGTTGCCATTTGTCACTGGGTCTTTTGGAGCAATGCCAACTCCTCCTGTGGCATTATAAGAGGCATAATCATTGGATGCATTACTCAAAGTCGCGCTTTGTGGATTATGGGACCAGAAATAAATAGTTCCGTTGAGTACATCTTTGTTACTTTCCAAAAATAAATCGGCATTAACCGCTGATGGATAAGGATTCCCGATGAGGTATGATTTACCTTCATCTATGGATTCGGTTGTAATTGTTCCGTTATTGGGTACACCAATAAAATTAATTAGATAACTGTAATTATTTTGCTCGTCATAACCGTTTGGACTTCCAATGCTGTATCCTCTGGAAATTTTCATGTGATTCAATGGCTTTTCTTCTTTCCAGTTATTAGCATCTGCATCAAAAGAAAAAAATGCATCCGAAGGCGTATTTGGCGAAGCATTTCCTAATTGCTGTAATGCCACTGGCGATGACCAAAATACATAGTCGGATTTATATACAGGTCCCGAAAACCGATTGTAATTGATTTTTCCGATGTTGGATACTTCATTTTTCTGAACCAAACTCGAGGAATTGTTAAAACTAAAATTGGCTCCATTTAATATTTCAAGTTTATCGGCTACCGTTATTGTAATGGCTTCTGAAGCATGGATGAATCCAGTGATGACTTGACATCGGCACATTTCGGTGTCATTGTCAAATGAATAACTTCCATTCATATAAATGTACTTATCTATGGTAGGTAAGCCGTTGGTCCATTTTGTGCCAGTCCATGCTGTAGATTCTAAAGGTTTTAGAAGTACATTAGGCGTCGTTTTTGACAAGCAGGATCCGTTCGAAACCCTATAGCTATACGTTCCGGTTTCAAGATTCGAAACAGTGGTTGTACTGCCGAAACCCTCAATTGTTTGGCTTGTGGTTCCGCTTTGGAATAATGTCCAATTGCCTGTTGGGAGCCCTTCCAGAAAAATACTTCCATTGGTAATACAATCCGGCAGAATAATGGATTTTATGATTGGAGCATTTACAAATAACGGCTCTTCTATTTCAACAGTTGTGGTTTTTGAGATACAGGAATTAGGAACAAGAGAACGATAGCCAAGTTTATGGATTCCAGAATGCACATTGGAAAAGGTTGCCGAAGTTTGGTAAGCGTTTCCATCAATATTGTATTCAAAACCAGTCCCTTCAGCAGGATTGCTTATGACAATCGTTGCAGTGTCTAAGATACAGCCTGGTTGGGTTATAGTTCCTACTGTGGGAGGATTTGGAGTGACTGGTTGTGAATATAAAACGACATTCTCCGATGGAATCGAGGTACAACCATGAACATTAGTAACGGTTACGTAATAAGTGCCGGGTACTGTGTTTCCGGTCAAAATTGCCGTTGTTCCCATACCTGCCAATGTTCTGCCTCCGGAAGAAGTCAAAATCCAGCTGTCTTCTGGTAATCCGCTTAGGCCAATACTACCTAAACTGGATTCGCAAGTCGCTTGGGTTATAGAATCTATTATTGGCGGAGTTGGGGAAGTGGGTTGAGGATTAATAGTAACAATTTCAGATTTTACAGAAGTACAATTTCCTAATGTGGCAAAAACAGTGTAATTCCCCGCTGGTGCTGTAATAAGGTTTCCAGAAATGATAACTCCTGTGTTTGGACTAACCGTGTAGGTGTTGTTTGGATCATAATTTTGAATCTTAAAACTTCCCGTGGCAACAAGGCAAGTGGGATGCGTAATCGAAGTCAACAAGGGTGCTACAGGCGTTGCTGGCTGAGTATTTATTGTAAAGGGAGCAGAATCTAAGGAAATACACCTATCCGAATTTTTGACTGTTAAGGTATAAGTTCCAGAAGGCATACCGTTGTAAAAGGCAGTTGTGCCATTACCCTTTAAACCCGTTCCTCCAGCTATTATTTCTGGCGAAGAATAGAGTGTCCATGGCCCCGCAGGCAAACCGCTCACTTCGACGCTTCCTTTTTCGGAATCACAGTTTGGTTGAGTTATGTTTCCAATGATTGGCGGATTTGGGGTTATGGGTTGTTCATTAATTTCAATTACGGATGATATTCCCGAAGTACAGTTTCCTAAAGTGGCTGTTACGGTATAAATGCCTTTTGGCGCTGTTATTGTATTTCCGGAAATTGTGACCCCAGTGTTAGGCGTAACATTGTAACTATAGCTCGAATTATAATTGGTAATGACAAAACTTCCCGTTGCCATAGTACAGCTAGGCTGAATAGCTGTGCTCAATGTTGGTATTGGAGGAGTTGGTGGTTGTTCATTTAACGTAAAAGGCAATGACGGAGTAGATATACAATTATCTGAATTTTCAACAGTAATCGTATAAGTTCCCGTTAAAGTACCAGTCAGAATCGCTGTAGTTCCAGATCCGGATAATCCTAATCCGTTTCCAATTTCAGGTGTCGCGAAAAGTGTCCAAGAACCAACCGGCAATCTGCTTAGTTCAACGCTTCCGGTATTGGAATCACAAGTTGGTTGTGTCACATTTGCAATTATTGGCGGAGTAGGAGTTTTGGGTTGTTGGGTTATTTCAATAACAGCTGATGCATTTGAAGTACAATCTGCTAAAGTGGCTGTTACCGTATAATTGCCTTCGGGCGCGGTTATAGTATTGCCAGATATTGTCACTCCGGTGTTAGGGCTTACGGTATATACATTGTTGGAGTCATAATTTACGATTGTAAAACTTCCTGTGACGACTGTACAAGTTGGTTGGATCGGATTGCTCAGCAATGGAATTGCAGGAGTTGTTGGTTGTGGATTAAGTGTAAACGGCAATGTAGATGGAGAATAACAACCATCTGCATTTTGAACTCTAATGGTGTAAGTCCCGACAACGGCTCCTGTTAAAAAAGCAGTAGTGCCAGAACCGCTTAATCCCGTTCCGCCTCCAATTGCTGGTGATGAAAAAAGAATCCACGAATCTTCAGGCAAACCGCTTAGTTCGATGCTTCCGGTATTGGACTCGCAGGTAGGTTGCACGATGTTTACAATTGTTGGAGCTGCTGGCACTCTTTTGGCTCTATCAATAATCACTGTTTCAGAAGGTTCTGAAGGGCAGGTTCCCGCTATTCCCGATACGGTAAAATTATAATGACCTTCCGTCAGTAGCGAAACAGTAAAGGAAGTTCCTGAACCCGTATAACTGGAGCTAGCGGTTCCGATTTGGTTCAATGTCCAAGTTCCCGAAGAAGGCAATCCGTTAATAACAACGCTTCCGGTTGGAGTTCCACAAACGGGTTGGGTTATTGTGCCAATAATTGGCGTAGGAAGCGGTAATGGTTGTGCATTTATTGTAAATACGGCACTTGGCACCGAAGTACAGCCTTGTTCATTGGTAACGGATAGGGTATAATTTCCAGCGGTAAATACTGCTGTAGAATTATAAGTCGTTCCTGTTCCGGTAATTGTTTTTATTAAAGAAGAAGAACTGTCGAACACTTGAATTGTCCAGTTTCCAGAAGGTAAATTGCTGATTGCTATTGATGTTTCGCTAATACCGCAAGAAGGATTAGTAATGGCTATATTTGGTGCCAAAGGAGTTGGAGGTTGCGGATTGATAGTTACATCGCCTCCAACGGTTAAGCATATTGACCCGCTGTCCAATATGAAATTATAAACACCAGATGTTAATGCTGTTGCTTCATAAGTAGTTGGACTTGGAGCAGGTTTAGTTATGGTGTTGTTGATTGGTCCTGTTTGGGTTATCGTCCAGCCTGTAGTTGGTAAATTGCCAAAAGAAATACTTCCAGTTGATGTGGTGCAAGTAGGATGAATGACTTTGTCCAATGTAGCTCCCGAAGAGATGCTTTTCATAACCACAGTGCCGGAAAAAGGAGAGACACAACCCATATCCGAAACCACTAAATATTGATAGCTTCCGGGAAATAATCCTGAAACGGTTGTGCTGATTCCCGATCCTTGAATTTGGTTATTGTTTGTTCCGACTTGGTGTAATGTCCAAGTTTCGGTTGCTGGTAAATTATTCAAAACTACCGATCCTCCGACGGCGCATGTTGGATCAGTGATAGTGCCAATTTCAGGCACAGACGGAGTAGGAGGCTGTTGATTGATTATGACATTTGCGGAAGCGGGAGAAATACAGCCAGAAGCGTTAACAGTTACTGTAAAATAATACGTTCCCTCAGTCAATCCGTTTATCGAAACAGTATTGCCAAGTCCTGATATAGTTGAATTTAATGCGCTGTTTCTGTAAATGCTTATTGTCCAATTTTCAGAAGGCAAACCATTCAATACCACATTGCCCGTGGGCGTGTCGCAAGTGGGCTGGATTGGAGTAGACGGAATTGGAGCAGTTGGCGGTGTTTTGTCAACAGTAACTGTTACGTTGTCGGTCGATTTACAGCTACTGATGGTATTTGTTGCGGTGAGGGTATATGTTGTCGTTACCGTAGGAGAAGCAATTGGATTGGATATTGCAGCATTGGATAAACCTGCAGTTGGATTCCAACTATAAGAAGTATTGGCTTCGGGGCTTGAACCTATGTTGGTTGCGGGTGTATTACAGTTTATAGTTTTGTCAATTCCTGCAATATCTGAATTAGGATTGGTAATATTAACAGTCACAATAATGTCGTCTGTTGCGATGCATCCATTTGCTCCAGTTACCGTTAGCGTATAAGTTGTAGTGGCAGTTGGATTGGCTATAGGATTAGAAATAGTGGCACTCGACAATCCTATTGCAGGACTCCAGCGGTAAGTGTTTCCGGCTACTGGGGGAATTCCTATGTTTTTTCCGGATGGATTCAAAGTACAGGTTTTCATGAAATCAGCTCCCGCGTTAGCAATTGGAATAGTTGTATCTACTGTGGCCACAACGGTATCCGAATTTGTGCAGCCATTGACCGCGTCTGTTGTAGTCAGCGTATAAGTGGTTGATAAAGTTGGATTAGCAATCGGATTGGAAATTGTTGGGTCAGATAAGCCTGTTGCTGGATTCCAATCGTAGGTTAGTCCAGCTATTGCGGTATCTCCAATTGTTGCACCTGTTGGGTTTAGTATGCAGGTTTTGGTAAAATCTGCTCCGGCATTTGCATTTGGTATTGTTGTGTTGACAAATACGGTAACCTGATCTGTAGCGGTGCAGTTGCTCTCCAAATTTGTTGCGGTTAGGGTGTATATGGTCGTAATTGAAGGGTTGGCTATTGGGTTTGAAATTAAGGCATTTGATAATCCAAGAGTTGGACTCCAACTGTAAGCAGTTTCGGGTAAAGGATTTATTCCAATAGTTTTTCCTGAAGTATTGGCAACGCATGATTTAGCGAAATCGGCTCCTGCATCTGCAATGGGAATAGTAGAATGAACGGTTATTTCGACAGAATCAGTAGCAGTACAGCCAGTATTGTCATTTGTTGCGGTTACTGTATAAGTTGTGCTGACTGTTGGATTGGCAATCGGATTTGAAATTGTAGCATTTGATAGACCTGTGGATGGACTCCAACTATAAGCTGTTTCAAGTTCTGGCTGCGCTCCAATCTCTTTGCCATTGGGGAATAGCGTACAGGTTTTGGTAAATGGATTTCCTGCATTTGCAATAGGAGTTGTGTAATCTACGGTTATCAAAACAGTATCAGTTGCTGTACAACCATTGGCGGAATTTGTGGCCACTAATGTATAGATAGTAGTGGCTGTAGGATTTGCTATCGGATTGGCAATATTGGTGGCAGAAAGCCCTATTTCTGGACTCCATAAATAATTGGTATTGGGCAAAGCTTGTCCTCCAATGCTATTCCCATTCAGGTTTTCGATACAAGTTTTGGTAAAATCAATTCCTGCATCTGCAATAGGTGGTGTTGTATTCACAGTAACCAAAACATCATCACTTATGGAACAGCCAGTAACATTGTTTATAGCTGTTAAGGTATAGTTTGTAGTTGTGTCAGGATTTGCAATCGGATTCGAAATATTGCTGTTTGACAAGCCAGCGCTTGGACTCCAACTATAACTTATTCCATCTTCCGGAGGTGATCCAATGGTTTTACCTTCTGGGAAAGTGATACAAGTTTTAGCAAAATCATCACCAGCGGAAGCATTTGGCGAATTAATAGCAACGGTGACGATAACAGCATCTTCAGCCGTGCATCCTCCCGCTGATTGGGTTGCTATCAGCGTGTAAGTAGTTGTTATAGTTGGGTTCGCAATTGGGTTGGAAACTGTTGCATCCGAAAGACCAATTGTTGGGCTCCAACTATAAGTCACTCCATCAACTGGTGCAGATCCAATTTGTTTTCCCGAAGGATTAGAATTGCATGATTTAGAAAAATCAGAGCCCGCATCCGCTATTGGGATTTTAGGAGATTCGTTTATAGTCGCAATTGCAGGGTCTGAAACACACGAATTTTCACCTAAAAAGCGAATGGTAAATGCGTGATTTCCTGATGTTAATCCAGCAAATCTATTAGAACTTTGATAAGAGCCTCCATCGACATTGTATTCATACCTGCTGTCTTCTGAATAGGGAGAATTTAAAGTGACAGTTCCTGTTGGCAAGGCGCAATTGGGTTGTGAGGTTACTGTAGCGGTTAAACCATTGGGAGTCGTCAATGTGGCATAGCTTATGGTGTTGGATCTTGGGCTTAAAATAGTACCATTGGAAGCATAAACACGATAGTAATAGGTTGTGGCGTTTGTAAGACCAGTTACTTTTTTTGACAGTACATTGCCAACGTCTAAATTTTCATAGCCTGGAACAAAATTTGTAAAATCAATGTCTATGGCGACATCCAAATAATAATTTTTTGCACCGACAGATGCTTCCCAATTGGCAACTATTTCATCACAAGTTGCTCCAGTTCCAGGAGTCGCAATTGGCCCACGGATGGATTCGCTATGATTGACAACTACATTGATGGTTTCATAATTAGAATAGGGTATGCCAGTGTAAGTAGTGAAACAGGTAAGTTTTGCAGTGTAAATCCCTTCTATTGCATTCGGAATTGAAGTGTTTTGGTCGGTTGTCGTGGTGATGTTGTTTTGTGGGTCAGTTATGGTCCATTCAAAACTGAGATTCTTGCCGGGCGGTCCAATATAATTCCCCGTCAAAAAAATGGTTTCTCCAACAAATATTGGCGAATTGCTTGTGGGAACTGTATTGAGAGTTCCTCCAGCTTCCATCACTTCGTCAAAGGTTGCTCCGGATCCACCGCCTTTGCACACCGAATATTCATAATCACCGATATAAATGGATTGATTGTTGGTGCAATCCCCTATCAAACCTCCAGTTGTTACCTGTAAACTTCCATTTGCGGGAAGCTGTAAAATACCTTTGTTGTTAAATTCAATTGTTGCTGCGGGATTCAAATTTGGAGTAACAATAATGATATGTGACTTTATTGTAAAAAAAGTGGCGTCGTTATTTAATCCTGTTAATAATAAAGAACCGTTAATCGTTAATTCTTCGAAAGGCTGGGTCGTGATTCCGGTATCTCCTATAGAGATGGTATGTCCTTGTCGAATTTCCGTAATATGAGTGTTGTTAAACTGACCGGGAAAACCCTGTGATGCCGATGGAGTAATCCAATTTTTGCCATTATAGTATTCCCAACTGCTAAGTGAATTCCAATTGCCTGAGTTTGTAGATCGGTAGTCACCAATTGTTTGTCCAAATGAAAAAAAAGAAGTACAAATGAGAATTAAAAGTAGTTTTTTTTTCATAAAAATCCATTTAAAAAATTTCGACTAAATGAACTATTGAATTAAATTATGGATTTTCAATTTATAGGTTTTTGTTGTTAAATTGCTTGAATACAGTCACCAAGATAAGTAAAAAAAAGTCAGGAACAAAGCTCTTGGTAAATTGTTTCCTTCGGATTTCTTTATTTTTTTAATGCAAGATACAGTAGGAAGCATGTCGTTTTTTATTTGATAGGTGTTCATCCAGATTATCAAAATAAAGGGGTAACTGCCATCATTTTTAGTGAATACCACAAAAGTTTTACAGAAAATGGTGTAGAAAATTGTTTTAGAACTCCTGAACTAGCAGATAATATTGCTGTGCAATTGCTGTGGAAAAACTTTAATCCCGTTATTCATTGCCGAAGAAAAACATTTAGAAAATCTTTATAATTTTTAAAATTTTGAATCCATAAAAAAAGTCCAAAAAACTAATGTTTTTTGGACTTTTTGAATTGTTGATATTTTTCAATTAAATATCGTCAAAATCGATATCTGTAAAGCTAGAAGTACTTGGAGTACGATCTTCATCCGTTTTATCTGAAAGGTATTCTTTTTTGAAATCTTTTTGATGTCTTTCAGAAATTACTTCTTCACCTTTATGGTTTAAAACATAAGAAGTCATATCTTCTAAAATCTCTGAAAATGCAGTAAAATCTTCTTTGTATAAGTAGATTTTATGTTTTTTAAAATGAAAAGAACCATCTTCTTCTGTGAATTTTTTACTCTCAGTGATCGTAATGTAATAATCATCAGCCTTAGTAGCTCTTACGTCAAAGAAATATGTTCTTCTTCCAGCTCTTAGAACTTTTGAGAATATTTCTTCCTTTTCTAACATATCATTTTCTCTCATAATCTTTTCGTCATTTTTTATTTAATAGCAATCAAAAATCATAAAAATATATGTATTATCCAACATTTAAAGTAATTCTTTTTCTGAAAGTTGTTTTAAATATAACGCTGAATAATGCCCTTCTTGGTTTATTAATTGATTATGAGTACCTTGTTCTACTATCTGTCCATCTTCAATAATAATAATTTTATCTGCATTTTTTGCTGAAGAAACCCTATGACTTACAATTATTGTGGTTTTATCCTTACATATTCCGTACAGATTATTTAAAATAGCTTCTTCTGTTTCAGTATCAACTGCGGACAAGCAATCGTCGAATAATAAAATAGCTGGATTTTTAATAATTGCTCTTGCAATCGAAACTCGCTGTTTCTGACCACCCGAAAGTGTAATTCCTCTCTCTCCTAAAATAGTGTCATATCCATTTTTAAAACCAATAATGTTATCATGTACAACGGCACTTTTTGCGGCGGATTCTACTTCCTGATCAGTTGCATTTTCTTTACCAAATTTGATGTTATTTTTAATGGTGTCCGAAAATAAAAAAGCATCTTGTGGTACAACTCCAATGCTATTTCGTAAATCAAATAAATTGACCTGACTGATTTCGTTATTGTCAATTAAAATTTGCCCGGTTGTAACATCATATAGTCGGGATAATAATGCTAAAATTGTCGATTTTCCAGATCCAGTTTTCCCTAAAATAGCCAAAGTTTCTCCTTTGTTTACAGTAAAGCTTATGTTTTGAAGCGCTTTGATATTTGTGTCTTCATAAATATAGCTAACATTGTCAAATGTTATACTGCCTTCTACTGTCGTTCTGTTTGAATTTTTGTTTTGTATTTCGGGAACGATTTTCAGAAATTCATTGAGTCTTTTTTGTGATGCTTCTGCTTCTTGAACCATAGAAGAAACCCATCCCAAAGATGCAACTGGCCAGGTTAACATATTAACGTATAAAATAAATTCGGCAATTGTTCCAATGCTTTTAATGGTGCCGTGAATATACATTAAGCCTCCAAAATAAATAACCACTAAGTTACTAACTCCGATCAAGGCAATCATTAAAGGACCAAATAACGCTTGGACTTTGGCCAGACTTAAACTTTTGCTTTTGCTTTCCTGTGCTAAATCTGTAATGTTTGATTGATGCTGATTTTCTAATGAATAGGCTTTTATGACTCTTATTCCGGAAAAAACTTCCTGAGTGTAACTCGATACTTTTGAAAGATATTGCTGAAATGTGGTAGATCTTTTATTGATTTCGGAACTCAATTTAAAAATACAATACGATAATATAGGCAAAGGCAATATGGTATATAAAGTCAATCGCGGCGAAACATTATACATATATCCAATTACGATAGCAAATCGGATAAAAGTATTGATCGAATACATAACCGCTGGCCCAACATACATACGAACTTTAGAAACATCTTCGCTAATTCGATTCATCAAATCTCCTGTTCTGTTTTGTTTGTAAAAGTTTTGCGAAAGTTTTTCATATTGATGAAAGACTTCATTTTTTAAATCAAATTCAATATGACGGGACATTACAATTAATGTCTGCCTCATCAGGAAAGTCAAAAAACCAGCAATAATAGTGGTGGCTATAATCAGTAAAATGTTATTAATCAATTGTTGACTTATAACAGTGGTGTCAGCCGAATTGGTTTTGGCAAACGCCTCTATTTCGTCAAATGATTTACTGATTAGTTTTGGGGTAAATAACGAAAATATTTGTGCGATTATAGTGATAATTATGCCAAGTAAAAAACTGAATTTGTACTTGATAAAATATTTATTTAAATAACGTAATTCTTTCATTTTATAAAGATTCGGTATGGAAATGTTAAGATTTATTTGAAAATATAAAAAAATTAACAATTGTAATAAATTAAATGTTTTTGATTGATTGTTGTTAAATATTTAATTTATTTTAAAATTAATGCTATATATTTATTTTTTATGTATGTTTGGTTTAACTTTTTACTGAATTCGTATTTTTTAACCTCTAAAAAAAATAGTACTATGGATGCTACTGTTACAACTGGAAAAGAACTTCAAAAAATGGATCCTGTTTTTGGACAACTATCTTTTAATGATCATGAGCAAATTGTTTTTTGCAATGACAAAGATACAGGATTAAAAGCAATTATTGGTATCCATAATTCTGTTATGGGGCCAGCTTTAGGAGGAACTCGTATGTTCAATTATGCTAATGAGTGGGAGGCTTTAAATGATGTTTTGCGTCTATCGAGAGGAATGACTTATAAGGCTGCCATCACCGGACTGAACATAGGTGGAGGAAAAGCTGTGATCATTGGTGATGCCAAAACTCAGAAAACACCTGAGTTAATGCGTAAATTTGGTGAGTTCGTACATTCACTTAGCGGAAGATACATTACTGCTGAAGATGTCGGAATGGAAACATCCGATATGGATTTGGTAAGAGATGTAACTCCTTATGTTACCGGTATCTCTGAAGAAAGAGGTGGATCAGGAAATCCATCGCCTGTTACAGCTTTTGGTGTGTATATGGGAATGAAAGCGGCTGCAAAACAACAATTTGGTTCGGATAAATTAACGGATAAAAGAGTATTAGTTCAAGGAATTGGACACGTGGGGGAGATTTTAGTTGAATATTTGACTAAAGAAGGTGCTCAGGTTTTTATTGCTGATATTAATGAAGAAAAATTATATCAAGTTGCGTCTAAATACAATGCGCAGATCTTTACTGGCGACGATTTATATAGTGCTGATGTCGATATTTATGCGCCTTGTGCAATGGGGGCGACTATTAATGACAATACGGTAAACAAGATTAAAGCAAAAGTAATTGCTGGTGCTGCTAATAATCAATTGGCAAACGAAAATACGCATGGGTTAATTTTGCAGGAAAGAGGCATTGTGTATGCCCCGGATTTCTTGATTAACGCTGGTGGTATTATCAATGTTTATGCTGAGTTGGAGCATTATGGTAAAGCGGAAATTATGGCAAAAACCGAAAATATCTACAATACCACTTTAGAAATTTTTGATTACGCTCTTGCAAATGGTATAACTACTCATCAAGCAGCATTAACTATCGCTCAAAATCGTATTGATTTGAGAAAAAAAGAAAATGCTAAATAATTAATAAGCTAGTTATATTAGATTTTTGAAATCAGTTCCAGAGTATTTTGATATTCTGGAACTTCTTTTTGAATGATTTTGAATCCAGTTAATTATAAAATCTAATGTTGTCGTTTAGCCCTGATGGTAGCGGCATCCTTTTACTTTTTCTTTAAAAAGGAAAAGATATAGCGGACAGCAGGAGTTCTGTTTCTAAATGTACCAAATGTTCTGCTCCAAAAAAAAACTAAGTAAAATTGGTAAAGTGATACGCTTAAATTAAACGGCTATAAATTTTCATTTAAGAGATGAAAGTATTAATTTTGCAGACTTAATTTTAAAAGTTCTTACAAGGTGGTAAACAGAAGACACATTCGCGTTAAAGTCATGCAATCCATTTATGCAATGCATCAAAATGGTTCAGATAATTTAGAAAAAGAAGAAAAATTCCTTTTGCATAGCATTGACGCCATTCAAGATTTATACCTTATTATGGTTTCTTCATTGATTGAAATTTGTAAAAAAGAAACTGTTTATTTAGCTCTTTCCAGTAAAAAACATTTGGCTACCAAAGAAGAGCGTAATCCTAATGAGAAGTTTGTTAAAAACAGTATTTTTCAACTTCTAGCCGAAAATAATTCTCTTAGTATTGCTTTAGAAAATCGTTCCATTAAAAATTGGGAGCTAAACGATGATTATATTATTCTTTTACTCAATGCAATAAAAGAAAGTAAATTGTATGAGAAATATATGAGTAATAGAATAAATACTTTCGAAGAAGATAAAGCTTTTATAGTGGATATCTTCTCTGAGATTATTGTTCCTAACGAAAAATTATACGATTACCTGGAAGATGATAAATTGACTTGGATTGATGATATTCCTTTGGTAAACACTCATATTATCAAACAGCTAAAAGGAATAAAACATGGCGAGGATGATAATTTCAGGGTTCCAAAAATATACAAGGACAGT
>NZ_DATIDY010000207.1:0-10820 GCF_035456085.1 Flavobacterium sp. | reverse complement strand
AACGGTGCAATGTCTGCCGAATTAAGAGGCGGACTTTCATTAGGATTAAGCGGTTTCAGTTTTTGGAGTCATGACGTAGGAGGATTTGCAACTAAATCACCTGAAAATTTATACAGAAGATGGGCTCCATTCGGGATGTTTACATCACACGTAAGAAGCCATGGTGAACCTCCACGCGAGCCTTGGTTGTACAGCAAAGAATTTTTGGAAGGATTTAGAAAAGCAGATAATATGCGTTATGAATTGATGCCTTATATCTATGCTCAGGCAAAAGAAAGTTCTCAAAAAGGATTGCCAATGATGCGTGCTTTGTTCTTGGAATATCCAAATGATCCAGGAGCTTGGTTAGTAGATAATGAGTATTTATTTGGTTCAAGTATTTTGGTGGCGCCACTTTTTGAAGAAGTTACCGAAAGAGACGTTTATCTTCCAGCAGGAACTTGGATTGATTACCAAACTAAAAAAGTATACCAAGGCGGATGGCATAAAATCCAGGCTGGCGAAGTGCCAATCGTAGTTTTAGTAAAAGACGGTACTGCATTGCCACATATCGGTTTGGCTCAATCTACCAAAGACATGGATTGGAGCAAATTGACTTTGAAAGTTTATGCTTCTGATGCTACAACAACAGCTACTGCTAAAGTCTTCTTGCCAGATACCGACGCCGTACAAACGATTACAGTTTCTAAAAAAGGAAACAATTTTGAAACAGCATCAAACCCGTTAAATGGAAAAACCACTTTCAAAACAGAGTGGATAAAATAAATATGTTGACTTTTGTTTAGTTTGAAAATCGGGGGAGTGTAGTTAGTGCTTCCCCCAATTTTAAAAAATACAATTAAAAAATAATACCATGATAAAAAAAATCATACTCCCGGCATTTTTAGTTGCGCTGACTTTTGTTAGCAATACACAGGCCCAAAAAAGCAAATCTTATGAACTGGCTTCGCCAGGAGGAATAAACAAAATTAAATTTAACCTTGATAAAACCACTCCAAAATATGAAGTGTCACATGGTAAAATCCAAGTGCTCACACCATCAGATTTGGGTTTTACATTAAAAAATAATGAAGATTTCAGTACCAATTTTGAAGTTGTTGATGTAAAAAACAGCACTTTCGATGAAACTTGGGAGCAAGTTTGGGGCGAAAAGAAAAACATTAGAAACCACTACAACCAAATGGTGGTGAAACTACAGCAAAAAAATGGTGAAAAACGCCAATTAGACATTCAGTTTCGCGCTTATGATGATGGAATTGCGTTCAGATATGTGTATCCAAAACAAGAAAAGAAAGACAGTATTTTTATCATGGACGAAAAAACAACTTTCAACCTGAAAGATGACGGAAAAGCATGGTGGATTCCTGCAAACAGAGAAAACCGTGACGAATATCTTTTTAAAGATGCTCCCGTTAGCACTCTTGATACTGTTTTAACCCCATTAACTATCGAAAGTAAAAGCGGATTGGCTTTGAGTTTTCATGAAGCAAACCTAAAAGATTTTGCCAGCATGACTTTGGTAAATAATACAGGAACACAATTAAAAAGTGATTTGGTGCCTTGGGCTGATGGTGTAAAAGTAAGACAAAAAGATGCGTTTACTTCTTCTTGGAGAACACTTCAAATTGCTGAAAAACCTGGAGATTTAATCACTTCTTATTTGATTTTAAACTTAAATGATCCAAATAAATTAGGAAAAATAGATTACTTTAAACCTTATAAATATTTTGGAATCTGGTGGGGAATGCACATCGGGAAATATTCATTTTGGGAAAGTCCAATTCAGGGAGCAACAACAAAACGTGCTGAAGAATATATGGATTTTACAGCCAAAGAAGGTTTTCATCATTTGTTGATTGAAGGTTGGAACAAAGGTTGGACACCAGCTTGGTATGAAAACAAAATGCATATGTTCAGCTTCACAAAAAGTGCAGACAATTTCGACCTAGAAAAGGTTGTGGAATATGGAAATAAAAAAGGCGTAGCACTTATCGGATATCACGAAACAGGTTCAAACCTGATTAATTACTTGAAAGAAGTAGACGATGCTTTTGCTTTGTATAAAAGATTAGGAATGCATTCGGTAAAAATTGGACACGTGGGTTCAAAATTAAATATGAAGGAAAATCACTTCGGACAATTTGGAGTGAACTATTTCAGATATATTTTAGAAAAAGCGGCAAAATATGATTTGGCAGTATTGTATCACGAGTCAATAAAAGATACAGGTGAGCGACGCACTTTTCCAAATATGGTTTCGAGAGAAGCGGCGAGAGGACAAGAGTACAACGCTTGGAGCGAAGGAAATCCACCAAGCCATTTGACCATTATTCCTTTTACCAGATTACTTTCTGGGCCAATGGATTTCACACCGGGGATTTTTGATGTTGAGGTAAAACAAGGATATCCAGGAAAAAGAGTTCACGGAACAACAGCTCAGCAATTGGCATTGTACGTAACCATTTATGCTCCAATCCAAATGATGGCCGACCTTCCTGAAAATTACGAAGGAAAACCAGCTTTACAGTTCTTAAAAGACGTTCCAACTGACTGGGAAACTACCAAAGTTTTGGAAGGAAAAATAGGAGAATACATCACTACAGTTCGTAAAGACAGAAACAGTGCCGATTGGTATTTGGGAACTATCACAAACGAGAAAGCCCGTGATGTCGAAGTTCCATTGACATTTTTAGATAAAAATGCCAGTTACGAAGCTCAGATTTATGCTGATGCCGAAGGTACAGACGAAACACATAATCCATCAGCTGTAGCGATTTCTAAGAAAACCGTAAAAGCTTCTGATAAATTGCAATTGCATTTAGGTGGAGCAGGCGGAACAGCTATCCGTTTCAAAAAATTATAAATTAAAAACACCCTCCCATTTTCCTAGGAAGATTGGAGGGTTTATAAAAATATTTTGGGCGTGCCCCTGTTGCGTAAAGGGGCTTACCAATCGGGCCGCTTATACAGCCCCTTTACGCAACAGGGTCGGGCTATCCGCGCTACTTCGGTAGCTTGCTTCTATCCCTCACGCGGGCTATAGAATTAATTAGAAAAATTTGTGTTTTCTACGCAAAAAAAATCTGCGTAAATCTGCAAGATCTGCGCGAAAAAAATGTAGCAATCGCAATTTTAATTTGTAATTAGAATGAAAAAATATACCCTATATCTATTGCTTTTACTAACTGTTGCACCAATTTTGGCGCAACAGAAAAAGCAGGTATATCCTTTTCAAAACCCAAAATTAGCAACCGAAAAGCGTATCGACAATCTATTGTCATTAATGACTTTGGAAGAAAAAGTTGCCGTTTTAAGCACCAATCCTTCCGTTCCAAGATTGGGAGTTGTAGGCACAGGTCATGTAGAGGGATTGCATGGATTGGCATTAGGCGGTCCAGCAAAATGGGGAGGAAAAAATAAAGAACCTATCACCACAACCACATTTCCACAAGCCTATGGTTTAGGAGAAACTTGGGACACCGAATTACTTCAAAAAGTAGCAAATGTCGAAGGCTATGAAGCCCGTTTTGCTTTCCAAAAGTACCAGCGCGGAGGTTTGGTCATTCGAGCTCCAAATGCCGATATTGCCCGTGACCCACGTTGGGGACGTACCGAAGAAAGTTATGGAGAAGATGCTTTTTTTAACGGAACAATGACCGTTGCTTTTGTAAAAGGACTTCAGGGGAATCATCTAAAATATTGGCAAACGGCTTCGTTGATGAAACACTTTTTAGCAAATAGCAACGAGGATGGCCGAACTTATACTTCTTCCGATTTTGCTGAACGTTTGTGGAGAGAATACTATTCCGTTCCTTTCCGAATGGGAGTTGTAGAGGGCGGATCTCGCGCATACATGGCTGCTTATAACAAAGTTAACGGAATTCCTGCAATGGTTCACCCAATGCTTAAAGAGATCACGCAAAAAGAATGGGGTCAAAATGGTATTATCTGTACCGATGGTGGTGCTTTCAAGTTATTGCTTTCAGATCATAAATATTATAAAGACCAATATTTAGGTGCGGCTGCAACTGTTAAAGCAGGAATTAATCAATTTTTAGATGATTACAAAGAAGGTGTAAATGGCGCACTTGAAAAAGGATATTTAACCGAAAAAGATATAGACGCAGAAATCCGAGGCAATTTCAGAGTAATGATAAAACTTGGAATGCTCGAAGCTACTGCTGACAATCCATACGTAAAAATTGGAACAGGCAAAGACACTATTGATCCTTGGAAATCCGATGCTCATAAAAAACTAGCTTTAGAGGCTACGCAAAAATCAATTGTGTTGCTTAAAAACGATTCGAATGCATTGCCTTTACAAAAAGAAAAATTAAAAAAAGTAGCCCTAATTGGTCTTCATGCTGACGAAGTTTTACTGGACTGGTACAGCGGAACACCTCCTTATGTAGTGACTCCTTTGCAAGGAATTAAAAATAAGTTAGGATCAAACGTTGAGGTTGTATACGCCAAAAATAACGCAGATGGAAAAGCGGCAGCAATTGCTAAAAGTGCCGATGCAGTTATTGTCATAGTCGGGAATCATCCGGTTTGCAATGCTGGTTGGGCAGATTGTCCAGTGCCAAGTGAAGGCAAAGAAGCAGTAGATCGTCAGTCTTTGACATTGGAACAAGAAGATTTAATCAAAATTGCCTATCAGGCAAATCCAAATACTGTGGTAGCGCTTATCAGCAGTTTTCCGTATGCGATTAATTGGACACAAGAGCATATTCCGGCGATTGTTCACATGGCACAAAATAGTCAGGAATTAGGAAATGCTCTTGCCGATGTCTTGTTTGGAGATTACAATCCGGCAGGACGATTAACGCAGACTTGGGTAAAAGACATCACCGATTTACCAGATTTATTGGATTACAACATTCGCAACGGAAGAACTTATCAGCACTTTAAAGGGAAACCTTTGTATGCTTTTGGTCATGGATTGAGTTACACCACTTTTAAATACAATTCAGTTGAAACCAATTCGGAAACCATTTCCAAAAATGGCGACCTAAAAGTCTCGGTCTCAGTTACAAATACAGGAAAGAAAGACGGTGACGAAGTAGTTCAATTGTATGTAAAGCATTTGGATTCAAAAGTAGAACGCCCTGAAAAAGAATTAAAAGCTTTTCAAAGAGTGTTTATAAAATCAGGTGAGACCAAAAAGGTTTTACTAACAATCAGAGCCAAAGATTTAGAATATTGGCATGTTGCCAAACAACAATTCGAGTTGGAAAATAACGCAGTACAATTGCAAATTGGTTCCTCTTCGGATGTTATTCTTCTAACCAAAAAAATAAATATCAAGTAATTATGAAGAGATTTTTTGTACAGTTTATTGTTTTATGTTGTCTGAGCAATGTTGCATTATTTGGACAGGAAAAAAGCAGAATTATAAAACTAAATTATAATAATGTTGCTGGAAAAATGAACCCTATGTTCAAAGAATGCATAGGAGCAGGTCGTGCCAACGAAGGTTTACGCGCCGATTGGCAACAACAATTGGCTATGGCCAAAAAAGAATGTGATTTCAAGTATATCCGTATGCACGGTCTATTTACTGATGACATGGCGGTTTATCGTGAAGACAGTAAAGGAAAACCAGAATACAATTTTCAGTACATTGATGCTTTGTATGATTTTCTTTTGAGCATAAATGTCAAACCTTTTGTAGAGTTAGGGTTTATGCCGAATGCTTTGGCAAGTGGTCCTGAAACTATTTTTTGGTGGAAAGGAAATGTTACTCCTCCAAAAGATTATAATAAATGGTCGGATTTAATCAAAAATCTAACACAACATTTTACAGAGCGTTACGGAGCCGAAGAAGTAAAAACCTGGTATTTTGAAGTTTGGAACGAACCCAACTTATCACCAGGCTTCTGGTCAAGTACTAAGGAGGAATATTTAAAACTATATGATTATACTGCAAAAGCCATCAAAAGTGTAAATCCTGCTTACAAAGTAGGAGGTCCAGCTACAGCCGGAGCTGCATGGGTGCCTGAAACTATCGATTTTTGTACAAAAAATAATGTACCGATTGATTTTATTTCAACACATACCTATGGTGTAAACCAAGGTTTTTTGGACGAATACGGTTCGACAGGAACAGTTTTAAGTAAAGATGAATCGAGTATTAGTGGCGATGTCCTTAACTCTCGCAAACAAATAACAAATTCGGCAAAACCAAACTTGGAATTGCATTATACTGAATGGAGTGCTTCCTATACACCGGCTGATGCCATTCACGATAGTTACCATTCGGCGGCATATATTTTACAAAAATTAAAACAAGTTGGTAATGCGGCAAACTCAATGTCGTATTGGGTTTTTACCGATATTTTTGAAGAACCAGGACCAAGATTTACGCCTTTCCATGGAGGATTCGGATTGATGAATACTCAAGGAATAAAAAAGCCGGCGTATTTCTCTTATTCGTTAATGAATAAATTAGGAAAAACCGAATTGCAAAACACTGATAAATCATCTTGGGCAACCAAAAATGATAATGGGAATGTCCAGCTTTTATTCTGGGATTTCACTTATACGCTTCCTGAAAAGATAAACAATCAGGATTATTATATAAAAGATTTGCCTTCAAAATCAAAAGGAGAAGTGAAAATCGAACTTGGTGGCTTGTCCAAAGGAAACTACAAGTTAGAAATTTACAAAGTTGGTTATAAAGTAAATGATGCTTACGCCGATTATTTGGCAATGGGAAGACCAAGTCAGTTAACACGCGAACAAGTGAAATTGATTAAACAAAAAAATAATGGAGCACCAATTGCAACTGAAAAAGTAACTGTAGACGCTTCTGGAAAGTTTAGTAAAAGCTATAAGATAAATGAAAACGACGTTGTCATGTTCAATTTTATAAAACAATAGATTTTTAAAGAAATAAAAACCAGTCATAAAAAACCAATAAAATCAATATATGAAAAATAAAATACCACAACTTTCGGTTGTTTTGGCTTTTGCCTTATTTACTTCATGCAAAAGTGATGGACAAAATTCTAATGCAAATTCTACACAAGCAGTAGAATACCAAGGAAAAGAAATAAGCACAGAACATGATGCTGAAATCGACAAATTGATTTCTCAAATGACACTTGAGGAAAAAATCGGAATGTTACACGGTACAACTATGTTCAGCAATGGCGGTGTACAACGTTTGGGTATTCCAGAATTAAAAATGGCTGACGGCCCACTAGGAGTTCGTGAAGAAATCTCCCGTGATAATTGGGCACCAGCAGGATTGACAAATGACTTCGCTACTTATTATCCAGCAGGAGGAGCATTATCGGCAACTTGGAATCCTGAAATGTCGCACACTTTCGGAAATAGTTTAGGAGAAGAATTGCGTGCCAGAGACAAAGACATGTTACTTTCTCCAGCTATTAATATGGTTAGAACGCCACTTGGCGGAAGAACTTACGAATACATGAGCGAAGATCCATTTTTGAATAAAAAAATTGCAGTACCGTTGATTGTAGGTTTACAGGAAAAAGATGTTATGGCTTGTGTGAAGCATTTCGCGGCAAATAATCAGGAAACAAATCGTGATTTTGTAGATGTTCAAATTGATGAGCGTACACTTCGTGAAATTTATTTACCAGCTTTTGAAGCTTCTGTAAAAGAGGCAAAAGCATACAGTATAATGGGAGCTTACAATAAATTCAGAGGTGAATATTTATGTGAGAATGATTATATGCTGAATAAAATCCTTCGTGACGAATGGGGATTCAAAGGGATTGTAGTTTCTGATTGGGCTGCGGTACATTCTACAGCAAAATCACTAAAAAGTGGTTTAGATATCGAAATGGGAACTCCAAAACCTTTCAATGAATTTTTCTTAGCAGATAAACTTATTGCAGCTGTTAAGGCTGGAGAGGTTTCTGAAGATGAAATCAATTTGCATGTAAAAAGAATTTTAAGAACATTATTTCAAGTCAAAGCAATGGGCGGACAAGAGCGTACGAAAGGAAGTATTGCTACCGAAGCACATTACCAAGACGCTTACAAAATTGCTTCGGAAGCCATTGTATTGTTGAAGAATAATAATAACGCCTTACCATTGAAATTAGATGGTGTAAAATCAATTGCTGTTATCGGAAATAATGCTACCAAAGTAAATGCTTTGCGTGGTTTTGGTGCTGGGGTAAAAACCAAAAGAGAAATTACACCACTAGATGGATTGAAAAACAGATTACCCGCTTCTATCAAAATTAATTATGCTGAAGGCTATTTAGAGCGATATGATGTTGCAAATAAAGGAAACTTGGGCGATATTACAATAAAAGGACCTGTGACAATTGACCAATTAGATCCTGCTAAACTACAAGAAGCAATTGAGGCTGCTAAAAATTCTGATGTAGCGATCGTTTTTGCCGGTTCAAACCGTGATTATGAAACTGAAGCATCTGATAGAAGAGATTTACATTTACCATTTGGTCAGGAAGAATTGATTAAAAAGGTATTGGCTGTCAATCCAAGAACTATTGTTGTTATGATTGCTGGTGCGCCTTTTGACATTAATGAAGTGAGCCAGAAAACATCAGCTTTAGTTTGGAGTTGGTTTAATGGTTCCGAAGGAGGTAATGCCTTGGCAGATGTTTTATTAGGAAAAGTAAATCCTTCAGGAAAATTGCCTTGGACAATGCCTAAAGTAATTACAGATTCTCCAGCGCATGCTACCAATAGTTTTCCTGGAGATAAAACTGTGGAGTACAAAGAAGGAATCTTGATCGGTTACAGATGGTTTGATACTAAAAAAGTAGCGCCTTTATACCCTTTCGGATACGGATTATCGTATACCACTTTTGATTTTAGTGATGCAAAAGCAGATAAAACTTCTTATGGGACTAATGAAACAATTACAGTTTCAGTAACCGTTAAAAATACTGGAAAAGTAGCAGGAAAAGAGGTAGTACAATTATATGCTGCAAAACCAGATTCGAAAATTGTACGTGCTGCTCAAGAGCTAAAAGGTTTCCAAAAAGTTTTGATTGAAGCAGGAAAATCAACAACAGTGACCATTAAAGTTCCAGTAAAAGAGTTGGCATATTACAATGTAGCAACCAAAAGTTGGACTGTAGAACCAGGAAAATATACTCTGAATATTGGAAATTCATCTCGTGATATTAAGAGTAAAATCGATGTTACTATAAAATAACATTCTACTTGCTAACCAAAAAAATGATTTTATGAAAAATGAAATAAAAAAAATGAAATTGCTTTTATTTTCATGCTGTGCTTTTTTGACTCTTACGAGCTGTAGCTCTGATGATAGCACTCCAGATGAAGTAAAAACTGAGACAAAAACACTTACAACTGACATTAATAAGATTGATTTTGTAGCCAAAGGAAATGCTGCCAGTGTTACTGTCACAACAGAAGCTAAAACATGGAATATTGCTTCGGATGTTGCATGGATTCAATTGAGTAAAACTTCAGGAACAAAAGGTACTGGTTTAGTAACATTAACGGCTGTAGAAAATACAACTACTGTTGCAAGAACAGGTACAGTTACGCTAAGTTCTAGTGAAGCTGCGTCAATACAAATTGCAGTTACACAAGCTGCTGGAACTGGTGTTGTAGCAGGTTTATATCCTAGTTACAATACAAATCCTATTGCAGACGATGCTACAGGAATGGGAAGCACAGCTGTTCAATTGGCTGCCAAAATCAAAATGGGTTGGAATATCGGAAATACTTTAGAAGCAACCGGAAGTGAAACAGCTTGGGGAAATCCAAAAGTAACGAAAGCATTGATCGATTTGGTTAAAGCTAATGGATTTAATGCGATTCGAATTCCTTGTGCTTGGAATCAGTATGCTAATGCTTCAACAGCTCAAATCAACGCAACATGGTTGGCAAGAGTTAAGGAAGTAGTACAATATTGTGTAGATAACGACATGTATGTAATTGTAAACATTCACTGGGATGGTGGATGGTTAGAAAAGAATATTACCGCTGATAAAAAAGATGCTGTCAACGCTAAACAAAAAGCTTTTTGGGAACAAATAGCAACAACTTTACGTGATTTCGATGAGCATTTAATTTTTGCAAGCGCCAACGAACCAGAGGTTCTAAAAGAGACAGCGGCCACTCAAATGCCTATTTTGCTATCTTATCATCAAACATTTATTGATGCTGTTCGCTCAACTGGTGGTAAAAACGCATATCGTAATTTAATTGTTCAAGGACCATCAACAGATATTGAATTGACTAATAAATGGATGACAACTTTACCTACAGATAAAGTTGCTAATAGAATGATGGCTGAGGTTCACTTCTATCCTTATCAATTTTGTCTTATGGACAAAGATGCTGACTGGGGGAAAATGTTTTACTATTGGGGAGAAGGAAATCACTCCACTACTGATACAACTCATAATCCAACATGGGGAGAAGAAGCAGATGTAGATAAGTTTTTCCTTTCTATGAAAACACAATTTGTAGATAAAGGAATTCCTGTAATTTTAGGTGAATTTGGAGCAATTAGACGTGATTTAACGGGTGATGCGTTAACATTGCATTTAAAATCAAGAGCTGCATTTTTGAAATATGTTGTAAAACAGTCAAAAGCGAATGGTATGATTCCTTTTTACTGGGATGCTGGAAATTTAGGAGTAAATACGATGTCTTTATTCGATAGAAGCAACAATACGGTTTTTGACCAACAAGCATTAACTGCTTTGCAAGATGGATTGAAATAATTTCATAGTTTTAAGTTACTGAGATTCTAAGTTTCTAAGTTTTGTTAAAGCTAAGCATCTTAGAATCTTAGTTGCTTTAAAAAGAGTTCGAGTTACCGCGATACT
>NZ_DATIDY010000206.1:0-10392 GCF_035456085.1 Flavobacterium sp. | reverse complement strand
TTCTCTATCCCTATGTCTCTATGTGGTTAAATTTTACTTTACAATCAAAATCTATTTTCCGTGATTGAAACCATTTAATATTTTGAACAAATGCAATATCGATGGAAAAACAGCATCCATTGATTCGCTCGCTCCTGCTGTTGAACCTGGCAAAGCCATAATCAACGTATTTCCTTTGAAACCGACAACACTTCTGGACAACATCGCATAAGGCGTTCTGTCCTGTCCATACGAACGAATAGCTTCCTCAATTCCCGGAATGCGACGATCCAGCATCGGAATAACCGCTTCAGGAGTAATATCTCTATTCGACAAACCTGTTCCGCCTGTAAGGATAACTAAATCTTTATTGGTAGCACAAAAATTGTTAATCGTTTCCTGAATATCACTTACCTCATCTGGAATTATGGTATAATTAGAGACTGTAAGACCCAATTTTTTAATTTTATCGGAAATTACTTTTCCTGCTCTGTCTTCTTTTTTCCCGCTCGCCACACTATCTGAACAAACGATTACCGCTACTGATAAATCCAAATCTTCTTTAACTCCAAAATCGGATTTTCCACCTTTTTTGTGTAATAATTTGATAGTCGAAATTTCAACTTGTTTGTCTATTGGTTTTAGCATATCATACATTGTCAAAGCTACTATTGAAGCTCCATGCATGGCTTCAACCTCAACGCCTGTACGGTAAATGGCTTTTACCGTTACTTTTATCACAATAGAATCTTCCAAAAACTCATATTCGATTCCTGTAAATTCAATCGGCATCGGATGACAATCGGGAATGGAATTTGACGTGTTTTTTACAGCAAACAAACCTGCAGTTCGTGCTACTTCGAGTACATCTCCTTTGGGAACCGTTTTATTTAAAATTGCCTGCATTGTTGCTGGAGAACCTACTTTTACTATTGCTTGGGCTGTTGCCGTGCGTTGTGTGATTATTTTATGGGTGATATCTACCATTATTTAAAATTTTTCTATTTCGCAGAGATTCACAAAGGAAACGGAAAGATTCACAGAGGTTTTATTTCTCTTTGCGAATCTCTGTGAATTTTCTGTGTGGCTCTGCGTAACATTTTTTATATCTCTTTGCGTATCTCTGCATTTTCTCTGTGTGGCTCTGCGTAATAGCCTAGCTATTTACCTTCCAAGTGTAACTCTCATCTTCAAAAATTTCTTTTCCGAAAACAGCTGTCTTTTCTTTTATTTCTTCTACCAAAAATTCCAATGCTTCGTAAACTACTTTGCGCCTTGGTGCTGAGACAAAGACAAACAAACAAATCTCTCCAGCTTTTACCAATCCCAAACTGTGATAAATATGCAAACAAGACAAATCGTATTTTGCAAAAGCCGATTCTCTAATTTCATAAAAACTTTGTTCTGCCATTTCTTCATACGCTGAATATTCTATCGCCGTAACTGTTTTTCCATCGATTACATCTGCACGAACCTGGCCCAAAAAAATATTATGAGCGCCAATGGTTGTTTTGCTTTGGTGTTTGGCAATTGAATTTCCAATGAATTCCGATGTTATTTGTCCTTGGATAAAAGAACTCTTTTTTGGTTTATCTGACATTGTTTTTGTTTTTTGGCCACGGATGACACGGATCGCTGATTAATTTTTCACGCAGACTTCGCAGATTTTATGTGTTTGTTAAAGCCTAAAAAAAATCTTTTTAATCCATAATCTATGGCCTATTTTTAACTTCTTATTTTTTTATTGTCATTGCTATTGCTATTGTTATTTTCATTGACATTGACATCACTATTGTCATTGCTATTGTCATTGAATTTGATTATTCAGCGATTCAATTCCTCTTCCTAAATGAAAGACTCCTACGAATCCTGATTTCTGGAGATAATTCATCGCCGCCAAACTACGTTGGCCTGTTTGACAGAACAAAACAATCTCTTGGTTTTTATCTAAAGTTTTACTGTATTCTTCTAATTGATCTAATGGAATCTGAACAACATTTTTCCCTTTAAACTCAGGCTTTTCATCAGATTCCCGAACATCAATTACTATTATTCCTAACTGATTGCATTTTTCTAAAAATGTCTCAGGGCTTAAATCCTGGACAACTTTTTTTCTGTGTAAAAGCATGCTTCCGTTTATAAATCCTTTTTCAATAGCTTTTGGATTTTTGGCAAAATCAATGATTTGTGTTTGAAAATTCAAAGCATCGTAAATCAATAATTTTCCAGATAATATTGTGCCAATTTCTAATATGATTTTGAGCACTTCAGTTGCCTGCAAAGTTCCCAATGTATTTGGCAAAACGCCCAAAACTCCTGTTTCTACACAATTTTGAGCGGCATTTAATCCTTCTTTCTCTGGAAACAAACAACGGTAACTTGGACCATTGTTATAATTAAAAACCGAAACCTGTCCTTCAAATTTATGTATCGAAGCATAGACAACCGGAATCTTTTTGACAACAGCTATATCATTTATCAAATAACGAATAGAAAGTGTATCGGTGCAATCGACAATAATCTGATAGTTTTGAACAATTTCAACAGCATTATTCGAATTAAAAAACTCAGGAAAGATATTAACTTGTACTTCAGGATTTAATTCTAAAATCGCTTTTTTGGCAGTTTCGGCTTTGCCTTTGCCACAATCTTTCAAATTATATAATAATTGGCGATGCAAATTGGTTTCTTCAACAACATCACCATCAACAATTCCGATAGTTCCAACGCCTGCGGCAGCCAAATTTTGCAAAACAGGACAGCCCAAACCACCAGCACCAATTACCAAAACTCTGGCGTCTAGTAACTTTTGCTGACCCGATTCCCCTATTTCCGGGAGAATCATTTGTCTGGAATATCGTTTATTGTCTTTCATATATTTAATCAATTCTACATTCTGAAATCTAAAATCTGCAACCTAAAATTTTATCCTCCTGCAAATGGCGGCAAAAACGCAATTACATCTTGATCATTAATTTTATTATCCAAATTGCTCAACTTCTGATTAACTGCAATTGAATAATTTGTGCTTTTTAATTCCTCGTAAGCTGTTTCTATTTTATTTTTCAAAAAAGAAACCGACACATTATTTTCGTCCACAGAAAAAAGCTCTTCTTTTTTCTGGGTAATATCAACGAGTGAACCAAAATATCTAAGCGTTACCGTCATTTTATTAAATTTTGATATTGTTCTTGTGTGTTTATATTTTGAACCTGATCATTCCATTTTTCAGGAACAACTAAAGTCTGGTGTTTAATATCTTCGATGACCTTTATTAATTTCAATTGGTTTCCGTTCAAATGCTCTCCAAAAACCGATTTCATCGAACGATCATAAACTGCAATCAGCGGATTTGTTTTATCACCAACTTTTGTTTGTGTAATCATATTAGTGCTGTTATGATTTGCTATCAGCCACTTTAATAATTCAGTTGAAACCAATGGAACATCTACACTTAGAACAAGATTTATTTTAGTTTTTGAAGCACTTAAAGCAGCATATAATCCGCCAACTGGCCCTTTGTTTTCAATTATATCTTCAACTCTTGTATAACCAAAAGCATCGTATTCTTTGTTTCCCGAAATAATCAAAATATTAGACTCTACAATAGGTTCTAAAGCGTCACAAATATGTTTGATGAATGGTTTTCCGTTTAAATCCAAGAAACCTTTATCAGTTCCCATTCTTTGACTTTTCCCACCTGCCAATATTATTGCTGTTGTTTTCTCCATCATTAAATTTTAAGTATCAAAAAAAACTCCTTACAATGAATGTTTTTTAAGTTCGACATCTAAGAATTCCCAACAAGCCTTATTGATTTTTTCAAAAGAATCAATCAACAATTTACCATAAGGTGTAAGAACAGTTCCTCCTCCTTTATTTCCTCCGATTTGAGTTGCAATTAATGGTTCTTTAGCGGCTTTATTTGAAGCATCAACCAGTTTCCAGGCTTTCTGATACGAAATATTCATCTCCTTGGCAGCTTTATTAAGCGAACCTGTGGATTCAATCAATTTCAATAGTTGAATTCGCCCTTCGCTAATGATTATACCACCTTCGGTTTCGATCCAGATTTTGCTTTTAATTTTCAACGGAGAATTATTTCGTTATACTTTTACAAATATAACGAAATGAATATTTCCAGAGAACAAAAAAACAACTTCTCTTTTTAATTTTTTGTTACAAAAAAATAGCAAGATTATTACTCTAAAAGTGTAATTCGAACGCTAATTATATTTATATTCGTTACTCCTTTTAGCATCATAAGTAATTATAAACAAGAAGATTATTATCTAAATGTTTGCTTCAAAAAACAGCTAAGTAAAACATCAACATAATAACCGTTTGGTTTCAAAATCTAATTAAAATACTAGCAATAAAATAAAATTCAACATATATGAAAATTATTTTAAATCTGTTTTTTGCACTGTTTTGTATAGCAACGTTTGGACAAAAAGACACTATAACATTAAAAAATAAGGATGTAATAGTGGGTGAACTCAAAGAAATGACAAGTAATGTTATTACAATGAGCACTCCATACAGCGAAAAAGATTTTAATATTAAATTTGATAAAGTAAGCGCTCTCAACCTTGAACATCGGTATACGATTGAGCTTTCTAAAGGATTAAGATTACACGGCATTGTCAAAACAACTTCGGGCAATAAAATTGGTGTGACGCTAGAAGATCAAACTGTGATTATAATTGACCTGAAAGAAATTGTTACCTTGACCAAAGTTGATGATGGATTTTGGGATCGTTTTAAAGGTTCATTCGACTTTGGGTACACTCTCACCAAATCCAACAATAGTCAACAACTGAATTTTACCGGAGCTCTGAATTACATCAGCGAAAGGTGGAATCATCGCGCGCAATACAATCAGTTGGGAACTACACAGGATGATGTTGAAGACATTAAAAGAACCGAGTGGTCCATTGACAGCAAAAGATATTTGACAAACAACTGGTTTATTTCGTCCAAATTAGCATTTCTTTCTAATACGAGTCAGGAAATTGAGGAAAGGTTTACGCCAAGTGTCGGAGCTGGAAATTATCTGGCAAGGAATAACAAACTCCTTTTTTTAGTCGGATCTGGTTTGACTTATAATATTGAAAAATACCTTAATGCTGTAGATAACAAAGAATCAACAGAGTTATTTTTGACTACACAATTTAATATGTTCAATTTTAAAAATATTGATTTATTTGTCTCTGCAACTGGTTATCCCAGCTTATCAGAAAAAGGAAGGTTTAGAGCAGATTACAATTTTAAAATCAAATATGATTTGCCGTATGACTTCTATATTAAAACGGAATTGCAAGCCAACTTTGATAACCAGCCCGTTTCTTCAACCATTAAAAATGACTTTGTATTTTCGACAGGATTTGGTTGGGAATTAAAATAAATCCTTAAAATTACTTACATTCGCTTCACGTTAACCAAATATAACCCCTTAAAAATGAATATCAAAGAAGCTACCACTATTACCGAAGTCATGCAATGCCTCGATGAAATTATTGAAAGATCGAAAATAGAACAATGTGCGATAGGATTATTTGCGACACTCTACAGAGAAGTTACTTTGCAAATAAAAAATGGTATTGAAACTGGCTTATTCGAAAATCCAGAACGTATGGAAAAAATAGACGTTATTTTTGCCAATCGTTATTTAAAAGCTTATTACCAATTTAAAGCTGGTGAAAAACCGTCGGAATGTTGGCAATTTTCATTTACAAAAGGTGAAGAATATTGGCCAATTGTAGGTCAGCATTTATTATTAGGAATTAATGCTCATGTCAATTTAGATTTAGGAATTGCTTGTGCACAAGTCAGCACTCCAGAAAGTATTTTTGACCTTCATTCTGATTATAATAAAATCAATGAAATCCTAAGTAATCTCGTCAATGGAGTTGAAGAATGTTTAGTTAAAATCTGGCCGACACTTACTTACATACTTAAATTATCAGGCAAAATTGATAATTTTTTTATTGATTTCAGCATGAAAACCGCTAGAGATGGCGCCTGGAAATATGCAACTGAATTTGTTCTTCTTCCAGAAAACCAAAGAGAATCTTCGATACAGCAAAGAGATATCAAAGTTACTAGAATCGCCCGGTTAGTTTCGAATCCTGGTTATTTTGTCAGTACAATATTCAAACTCATTCGCTTGTTTGAAAAAGGAACTGTCGCCGACAAAATTATAGAATTAAGCAAAGTACAATATAATCCAATAACAAAAACTGTAGAAACTCCAGATTGTATTGTTCAAAGCGAGCTGAAAACAATCTAAACAAAAAAAGCAATCTTCATAATTAAAATGGAGATTGCTTTAACCAGTTGGATAAAATTATTTTTTAACCACATAGAAACATAGAATTTATAGTGTTCAAAAAGAATTTGATAGTCGTCTCACTTATCACATAGTCTATCTATGTATCTTATGTGGCTCGTTTTTTTGTTTAAACTTGACCAGAGCGATAGTTTCATCCAACGGTTGCTTTAGTTTTTATATAAAATCATAAGATTAAGCCTTTTCTTTTTCAAATCTAGCTATCACTTCCTGATAATAATTAAATGTAATTCGGGCAATAGATTCCCAGCTGAATCGTTCTAGAACTCTTGCTCGTCCTGCTTTACCCATTTTTGTTGCCAGTTCTTCATTATCCAATAATGCATTTACTTTGGCAGCAAATGCTTTTTGAAAATCTACTGGATGCAACGGATTAAAATTAGTTCTCGAAACACTTTCCAGCGGAATCAAATATCCTGTCTCGCCTTCTACGATGATTTCCGGAATTCCACCAACATGGCTTCCTACGACAGGTGTTTCGCAAGACATCGCTTCCAAATTAATAATTCCGAACGGTTCATATAACGATGGACAGGCAAAAACTCTGGCGTGACTATACAATACTTTGACTTTTTCGCGAGGCAACATTTCTGAGATTAGAATCACACCTTTTCTTTTCGCTTTGAGTTCATCAATCAAATTTGAGGTTTCAATAGCAATTTCTTCAGTATCGGGAGCTCCCGCGCAAAGCACAATTTGACAATCCTCATTAAAATACTGCGCTGCTTCAATCAGTTGTGAAATTCCTTTTTGACGTGTAATCCTACCCACAAAAAGCACGAACGGAATAGCGGGATCAATTCCATATTCTGCCAATAAAGCATCATCAAAAGTCGGTTTATAAAAATCGGGATCAATTCCGTTATGAATTACAGTTACTTTTTTGGGATCAACACCATAAGCTTCCACTACGTCTGTTTTCATTTGTTCGCTAACAGCAATAACACCATCTGCAGTTTTATAAGCAGTCGTTTCAATCCATCGGGACATAAAATAACCATTTCCTAGTTGTTCCACTTTCCAAGGTCTGTGCGTTTCAAGGCTGTGCGTAGTCAATATCAACGGCACTTGCAACAATTCTCTCGTAAAAACACCAGCCAAATGCGTGTACCAAGTGTGACAATGTACAATATCAGCTTTAGGAGTCGCCTGAGCCATTTCGACATTTCGACTTAAATTATGAAACATCTTAATATGTTCATTTTCCGGGTCAACCATTTTAGTCAAACAAGCATTTATTCCTTCAACATGCATCGAAGCTTTGTCTTCCTTTTGATCTCCAAAACATCGAACTTCAACCTGAGCCAATTTTGCCAATTCATGACTCAAAAAATCGATATGAACTCCAGCTCCCCCATAAATATTTGGCGGAAACTCATTTGTATAAAGTGCTATTTTCATTTAGAATATTTTATAATTTTTAAAAAAATATCGAGAGTCGTATTGTAAAATCCTGAAAAACAATCAAAGTAAAAATACAAAACGACAATGTAATTTATACCGAAAACCTTCAATTATTTTTGGACTATCAACAAAGCCGAAAACTATTTTTTAATTCAGAAACTTTTAAATTTTTAAACTTTTAAACTCTTAAATAATTAACGCATTTTAACTAGATTAGCATAACAATAGCGATCTTTCTTTTATTCATCCAAAAAAAGCAACAATGGATCAAAAAAACTCAAATTTCTACGGATACAATTTCGAAAAAATTGTTGATACTATTATTCGTCTTGGTGTTCTTTTTCTACTAATCGGTTGGTGTTATGACATCCTAAAACCCTTTGTTTTAATTATCATTTGGGCCGTTGTTATTGCTATAGCTTTCAGTCCGGTTTACGAAAGAGTCGTAAAATTATTCAGCGGCAAAAAAGTATTAGCCACCATATTTGTAGCCCTGATTCTGCTAACCGTTTTAGTTACACCCAGCGTACTCATCACACAATCTCTATACGAAGAAATCAACAATTTTGCCCATTATTATCAAACCAACGAACACTTAATTCCGCCCCCGCCAGAAACTACCAAAAGTTGGCCAACCATAACAAAACCAATCGTCGATATATGGGCATCAGCCTCTGAAGATATTTCTAAAGTAGCCATCAAATATTCCGACCAATTAAAAATAGTCGGCACTTGGCTACTCTTTTCGTTAGCAGGAATCGGCAAAGGAATTTTACAATTCATCGTGTCGATTATCATCGCCATGGGATTATTATTATATTCTGAATCTCTGACCAAAGTTTCCAAAAATATCTTCATCAAATTAATTGGTGCCAACGGTGAACACTATGCAGAAATCACCGTAATTACCATTCGCAACGTAGTCAAAGGATTCCTAGGAGTTGCGTTAATTCAAGCACTCATGATTGGAGTTGGATTCTTTTTGGCAGGAGTTCCTTTCGCTGGAATTTTTACTGTTATTTGTCTATTCCTCGCCATCATTCAAGTCGGAATTGGTCCAATTGCCATACCGGTGGTCATTTATATGTATTCCGTAACCGATGCTACTACCTCAACGATACTCGCAATTTGGGTTGGAATCACCTTAGTTTCAGACAATATTTTAAAACCTATTTTCCTCGGAAGAGGCAATCCTCCAGCACCAATGCTTGTGATATTTCTGGGAGCCATCGGAGGATTTATTTACAATGGTTTCATCGGATTATTTTTGGGAGCCGTTATCTTGACTTTGGGTTATAAATTTTTCCTCTCCTGGATAGATATGGAAAATGAAGAACCAAAAATAAATGAATCTCCAACAGAAGAACTAATCGAAGAATAAAAATATATAGGGCGTGACCCCATTAAGCAAAGGGGCTTAATCTAGCATGCGCTTATACAGCCCATTTGCATAATGCGGTCGGGCTATCCGCGCTACGTTGGTAGCTTGCTTCTATCCCTCACGCGAAATAACGGACAAAAAAACTGTTAGGAGACAAATTACTTCTGAGCTCATAATTACAACATAAAACAAAAAAACCACACTATTTTTTCACAAACCAACGTTATTATTATTTGCTCTTGTAAACAACAAAATCTTCGACAAATGAACTCTGCAATCCAATCATACATTGATCAACAAAACCCAGGCGACAAAGAAATTTGCAGCCAGCTTGTTACTATAATTGACCATGAATTGACTGAAGCCGAAAGTAAAGTTTGGCACGCACATCCTGTTTGGTTTTTAGACGGGAATCCAATTGTGGGTTTCAGTAAACAAAAAGCAGGAATCCGACTAATGTTTTGGAGCGGAATAGACTTTGAAGAAGAAGCTTTAAACGTAAAAGGTCAAAAATTCAAAGATGCTTCTATATTCTACAACAATGTTTCAGAAATCGAAGCAAAGGATTTGAATCGTTGGCTACAAAAATCAAGAAACATACAATGGGATTATAAAAACATTGTTAAAAGAAAAGGACAATTAGAAAGATTGAAATAAATTCGTTGCTTAAAGTCAAAAGCATGAAAGACACCAGCCATCACGACGAAAAAATAGCCAAAATGACATTTGCTTCAGTTTATCCACATTTGGTAGCAAAAGTCGAAAGAAAAGGCCGAACAAAAGAAGAATTACACCAAGTAATCGAGTGGTTAACTGGCTATAACGACAAAAAGATACAAGAGCTTATTGATAAAAAAGTAACCTTCGAAAAATTCTTTGAAGGCATTACATTGCATCCAAATGTTCATCTTATTAAAGGTGTAATTTGTGGCTATCGTGTCGAAGATATCCAAAATCCTCTAACTCAAAAAGTACGCTATTTGGACAAACTGGTAGATGAATTGGCTAAAGGAAAACCAATCGAAAAGATTTTAAGAAGTTAGAAATCCGAATTGGTTTTGACTGAACTACAAAAGCCCAAATCATTTATATTTGCAAAATGAATTATTCCTTTAGAAAAGCAACAGCATTAGAAATCCCTGAAATATGGGCAATTTTACAACAAGCAATCATCCGCAGAAAAAATGATGGTAGCGAACAATGGCAAGACGGATACCCAAATCCAGATGTCGTAAAGAAAGATATAGATTTAGGTCACGGTTACGTTTTAACTGAT
>NZ_DATIDY010000205.1:0-40636 GCF_035456085.1 Flavobacterium sp. | reverse complement strand
GTTACCCTTGCGCAGGTAAAAACGATCAAGGGTTTGGTTTCTGATGCTAAAGGTATGCCTTTACCTTCAGCAAATGTTACAGTGAAAGGAGAGTCAAAAAAAGGTACTACCACAGATTTTGATGGTAGCTTTACTATTGAGACTAAAACTGGTGCTATTTTGGAAATTTCATATTTAGGATATGAAACTAAGACTATAACAGTAGGAGAGTCTGATACTGTTAAGGTTCAATTAACCGAGTCTGGCAGTACAGCTTTGACAGAAGTGGTTGTAACTTCTTTAGGTATCAAAAAATCTAAAAAATCTTTGACTTATTCAGCCCAAGAATTAAAAGGAGAAGAATTAGTTAGAGCAAAAGATCCAAATCTTATTAATACAATTGCGGGTAAAATTGCCGGAGTTGCTGTTACTAAAAGTGCTGGAGGTTCAGGAGGTTCTACAAAAGTTACTATTCGTGGAAACTCATCAACAACTAACAATAACCCCCTATATGTTGTGGATGGTGTTCCAATGTTGAACATATCATCTATTCAGCCAAACGATACATTTGGTTCTACACAAGGTGGTAACCGTGATGGTGGCGATGTTATCGGATTATTAAATCCAGACGATTATGATGGAATGACAGTGCTTAAAGGTGCTTCTGCAGCGGCTTTGTACGGTAGCCAAGGTGCTAGAGGTGTAATTTTATTAACATCAAAAAAAGCAAAAGAAGGAGTTTCAACCTTTAAAGTATCTTCAAATACTACTGTAGAAACGGCAGCTTATTTGCCTAAATTCCAAACATCTTACATCGCAAAACCAGGTGCAGATGAATCATGGGGAGCAGCGCAAAGTAGTCCAGATCATACAAGAGACTTTTTTGATACAGGTGTAACTCAAATATCTTCCTTTGGTTTTTCAACTGCTTCTTCAAATTCTTCTACAAATGTATCTTATGCTAATACATCTGCTAATGGAGTTTTACCAACTAATAAGTTGAGCAAAAATAACTTTAGCCTTAGACAAACAGGTAAATTCTTCGGAGATAAATTAACTGTTAATGCTAATGCAAACTACACATCACAATATGTGACAAACAGACCAACTAGTGGTTTGTATTTTAATCCACTTACAGGTCTTTATTTAATGCCTAGAGGAAAAGATTTTGAATATTATAAAAATAATTTTGAAGTTTTTGATCCTACTAGAAATTTAATGGCTCAAAATTGGATGACAGATAGAGATATTGAGCAAAATCCATATTGGGGATTGAAACGTAATGAATCTAAAGATGGCAATCAATATTTTAATGGTGCTGTAGGATTGAATTACAAAGTGAATGATTGGCTTTCTATTGGATCTAGATATAATTACGATAGAGTTAATTCTCAATTTGAAAAAGAAATTTATGCTACTACTCAAGGTACTTTATCTCATGCTAACGGTAGATATATTGATATTAGCGATGTGAGTTCTCAAAATTATGGTGATTTAATTGCTACGATTAATACAAAAATAACTGAAGATCTTACTTTTTTTGCAAACGTAGGGACAAGTTTTACAAAGACTTCACTTAATGATGAAACAGTTTTGGATTCTGATCCAAAAGGTTTAGGAATTACAAACTGGTTCACGCTTCATAATTTTAATTCTAACTCTGGTAATTTTCAAAATTATGGTTTCCGCAGAGAGCAACAATCTGTTTTTGCTGCAGCAACTTTTGGTTACAAAAACATGTTATATTTAGATGTTACAGGTCGTAACGACTGGTCTTCTACATTGGCTAATACTGGGAATGTTTCATTCTTTTATCCATCTGTAGGTGTAACTGCACTTTTGAGCGAAATGTTTAAAATGCCAGAATCTATTTCGTTTGCTAAAGTTCGTGCTTCTTATGCACAAGTAGGTAATGATATTCCTCCGTTTTATACTTCACCAACTTATGGTTATAATGCTGTAAATCCACAGAACATTAATCCAACTGTTGGTCCAAGACCAGGTACAACATTAAAACCTGAAAATCAATCTTCATACGAATTAGGTACTGAATGGAGATTTGTAGATAATAGATTTGGAATAGAGTTGACATATTACAATAATGAGACAAAAGACCAATTGCTTACTATTCCTGCTCCAGCAACCAATCCTTATGGTTACCAAAATTATGCTTACAACGGCGGTGTAATTAAAAACCGTGGTATCGAAGTAGTTGCTTCTGCTAAAATTATTGATAACGATCAATTTAAATGGGATGCTAGTGTAAACTATTCTAAAAATACTAATGAGGTTTCTGGATTACCTGAAGAATTAGGTGGTACCGTTATTTTGACTCAACCAGGTGTGAATAGCTACAGATATTCATTAATCAATGGCCGTCCGTTTGGAGTTATTGAAGGAATTAATTTGAAGAGAGATGATCAAGGAAGAGTATTATTGAATGAAGATGGTTCAATTCAAAAAACTGATTTTGAAGAAGTAGGAAATGCAAATCCTGATTATATGTTAGGTTTTTCAAACTCTTTCAAATTTGGTAAAATATTCTTAAACTTTACAATTGACGGACGTTTTGGAGGAGATGTAATGAGTATGACAGAAGCTTTAAATGACAAATTTGGTGTTTCTCAAACAACTGGTGATGCTAGAGATGCTGGTGGAGTTGCAATCAATGCAGTTTATGCTCCTGGAACTACAAAAGCTGGACAAGCTTATGCAGGAAAATACCCAGCTGAAAGTTATTATAGCCAAGTTGGTGGTAGAGAAGGTGCAACAGGTGAGTATGTTTATAATGCTACAAATGTTAGTTTAAGAGAATTATCTTTAGGATATACTTTTGATTTTAAAAACAGTAAAATTTTCAAAGCAGCTAATTTATCTGTAGTGGGTAGAAACTTATTCTTTTTCTACAAAGATGCACCATTTGATCCAAATATTTCTTTGAGTACTGGTAATGGGCTTCAGGGGATTGATGTTTATGCAGCTCCATCTACAAGAAGTATCGGTCTTAATTTAAATGTAACTTTTTAATCATATATCATCATGATACTAAATAAAATAAAAACAACTGCTATTTGTGCAACATTACTTGCCGCAGTAAGTTGTACAAGTGATTTCAATGAAATTAATACGAACCCAACCGGAATCACTGCTGAAAATCTTGAACAAGATTTTAACCACGTAAAGGTTCCTTTTACTACTATGTTTACAGGTATTTTTAATACATTACATTGGAAATATCAATTGCAACAGAACTTAAGCGCTGACATATGGTCAGGTTATATGGCAACGCCAACGCCTTTTAAAGGAGCAGCAGGAGATAATTCAAATTATAACTTGGTTGATGGTTGGAACGGTTTCATATGGAGTTTACCATACACTGATGTAATGGCAAATGCGCTTAAAATTGAGCAAAGCACTAAAGGAAAATATGATCAGTTTTATGCAATTTCTTTGATTCTAAAGGTAGAAGGAATGCACAGAGTTACTGATGTATTTGGACCAATCGTATATTCTCAATTTGGAACTACTAATGCAACAATTCCTTATGATTCACAGGAAGAAGTGTATACTAAAATGTTTTCTGAACTAGATTTTGCGGTTGCAGAATTGACTAAACGAGTAAATGCTGGTGAAGCTACGTCTTTTGCAAAAATTGATATGACTGCTTATGCCGGTGATTACAAACAATGGATTAAATATGCAAATTCATTGCGTCTACGTTTAGCAATGAGAATTGTGAAAATTAAACCAGCATTGGCAAAAACTGAAGCTGAAAAAGCAATTAGCAACTCATTCGGAGTATTAACAACTAATGCTGATATTGCTAAAGTTATTATTCCAGATTATATTGATCCGATATTAACTATTTCTTCAGCTTGGGGAGATATTAGAATGTCTGCAGATATGGAATCTATTATGGTTGGGTATTCAGACCCAAGACTTAGTAAATTTTTTAAAGCTTCAGCTGATTTTCCTGGTCAATACAGAGGTATTCGCACTGGTATTAATATGATTGCTAAATCTGATCGTACTGGTATGTCTGAAATTGGTTCTGTTGTTGAGTCAAATCAAAAAGTGTTAATGACTACAGCCGAAGTATATTTCTTAAGAGCTGAAGGTGCATTAAGAGGATGGAATATGGGAGGATCGGCTCAATCTTTATACGAAGCGGGTGTTACGGCATCATTTACACAACATGGTGTTTCAGGAGCATCTTCTTATATAGCTGATAATGTTAAGACTGCAGTGAATTTTGTCGATGTTAAAGATGCTGCTAATAATGCTGTTGCCGTAAATAATGTAACAGTTGCATGGGATGATGCTGCCGGAAATGAAGTAAAATTGCAAAAAATTATTACTCAAAAATGGATTGCGAACTTCCCAGAAGGACAAGAAGCTTGGTCTGAATACAGAAGAACTGGCTATCCTAAATTATTTAGAGTAGTGCATAATACGAGCGGTGGATTAATCACTACTCAATATGGTGTACGTAGAGTAAATTTTGTTCAGTCTGAAAAAGACGGAAACCCTGGTGGTGTTGAAACAGGACTAGCAAAATTAGGAGGTCCAGACAATGGAGGAACCAGACTTTGGTGGGATACTACAGGATCAAATTTCTAAAAAAAGAATATAATAACTTATAATTTTTATTCCAGACAGGTGTTGTGCCTGTCTGGATATAAAAAAAGAATGAATTAAAAGATGCTGCAAGATTTTTTTAATTGAATAACAGTAAAGGCTATTTAGCCAATCGCTCTGATTCCTAAAGTGTTTTACTTTGTTTAAGAGCTTATTACTATCAAAATTTCTTTTATGTTTCAATAATAATAGTATCATTTTGTTAGTAAAACCACATTGTTGATTGAAAGATGTCGTTGGTTTAAAAAAAAAGTGTGTTGGTTTAATTTATTTTTTTGAAGAACATAGACCTCATAGCTTTGTATGAAAATCGACTAGAATTTAAAAGGTTATAAAACCAATCGCTCCGATTTGTAAGGTGTTTCACTTTGTTTTAAGAGCTTATTACTATCGAAATTTCTTTTTATTTTAATAGAATAAAATTTACATATACAAAACACACAATACAGTTTGTGTTAAATAGAAATTAAAGGATTAATTAAAAAATAGAAGTATGTGTACCTTTATCAAAATCAGTCGATTTTTTTAATAAAGTAATATAAACTTCTTATAGCAATGGAAAATATAATAGATAATAACATGAGAACTACAGTAAACTTAGGTAATGATATAAGCTTCAAAAAAGCAGGTCAGTTTGAAGACACCCGTTTTGAAAAAATCCATAACGTAATTTTTAAAAATGCTGCCGATGCTTCAATAATTGTTGCCCAAGAGATAGCAGATTTAATTCGTACCAAACAAGAAAAAGGCAAAAAATGTGTACTGGGCTTGGCAACTGGTTCATCTCCTATAAAAGTGTACCAAGAATTGGTTCGTATGCATAAAGAGGAAGGGTTGAGTTTTGATAATGTTATTACTTTCAACTTAGATGAGTATTATCCGATGCCAAAGGAAAGTAACCAAAGTTATCATTACTTCATGCATCAGCATCTTTTTAATCATGTTGATATTAGACCAGAAAATATAAATATTCCTGATGGAACTGTAGCTTTAGAAGACTTAAATCAGTTTTGTGTTGATTATGAAATGAATATTAAAAATGCTGGCGGACTAGATTTTCAATTGCTGGGAATTGGACGTACGGGTCACGTAGGTTTCAATGAGCCAGGATCACATATCAACTCAGGAACAAGAATTATTACTTTGGATCATATTACCAAAGTAGATGCTTCGGGAGATTTTAATGGAATTGGAAATGTACCGAAAAAAGCAATCACAATGGGAGTTTCAACAATTCTTAGATCCAAAAGAATTGTTTTGATGGCTTGGGGACAAAACAAAGCTTCAATAATAAAAAGGACTATTCAAGGTGATATTAGTTCAGAAGTTCCAGCGACATTTTTGCAAAATCATAACAATACCACATTTGTTTTAGATGAAGGAGCAGCTTCAGAGTTGACTCGTCTGGAAACTCCTTGGTTGGTAGGTGAGTGTATTTGGACTCCAGAACTAAAAAGTAAAGCAATTGTTTGGCTTTGTCAACATACGAATCAGTCGATTTTGAAATTAACTGACAGAGATTACAACAACAATGGTATGTCTGATTTATTGGCAGCAGGAAGTTCTGCTTATGATTTGAATATCAATATGTTTAATGTGCTTCAGCATACCATTACAGGATGGCCAGGCGGGAAACCAAATACCGATGATTCTTTCCGTCCGGAGAGAGCCACTCCTGCTCAGAAAAGAGTGATCCTTTTCAGTCCACATCCAGATGATGATGTGATCTCAATGGGTGGAACTTTTGCAAAATTAATTAAACAAGGTCATGATGTGCATGTGGTTTATCAAACTTCAGGTAACATTGCTGTAACTGATGATGAGGCTTTAAAATTTGCCGAAGTATGTAATGATTTTGTAGAAGGTGACAAATCTGGAATTAATTTTCAAGCAGTAATTGATTCAATCAACTCTAAAACAATTGGCCAAAGCGATACAGAGGAAGTTCGAAAATTAAAAGGCTTGATTAGACGTCGCGAATCTTATGCGGCGACTAGATATATTGGCTTGAAAGATGAAAATACACACTTTTTAGATATGCCATTTTATGAAACAGGAGTAATTCAAAAGAAACCTTTAGGACCTGAAGATATTGCTATTGTAAAAGATATTATCGAAAAAATCAAACCTCACCAAATATTTGCTGCTGGAGATCTTGCTGATCCACATGGTACGCATGAAGTGTGTCTGAACGCCATATTTGCTGCCTTAAAAGATTTAAAATCAAAACCATTTATGAACGACTGTTGGTTATGGTTATACAGAGGTGCTTGGCACGAATGGGATATTCATGAAATTGATATGGCAGTTCCATTGAGTCCAGACGAAGTGTTGTCGAAACGTCAGGCTATTTTATACCACCAATCGCAAAAAGACAGAGTAATGTTCCAAGGAAATGATTCCAGAGAATTTTGGGTTAGAGCTGAGGATCGAAATAAAAATACAGCTAGATTATATGATCAATTAGGTCTTGCCGAATATGAGGCTATCGAAGCTTTTAAACGTTTTGACTACTAAAATACCGCATGTTTGTTTTGTGTTAATTAAGTGCTGGATTTTACGTTTTAACTAACTGTAAATCAAAATTCAGCACTAATTTTTTTAATTTATTTCTTTATAAAATGAAATACATCTTTTTTTTCCTTTTTGCCTCAATTATTTCTTCCGCTCAAGTAACAAAAGAACAACTCAATCTTATGCCTTGGCCTCAAAATGTTTCTGTTAGTCAAGGTTCATTTGTATTGACAAAGAATTTCAAAGTAAATATTACAGGAGCTCCAAATTCTAGAATTTTTACGGGTGCAACTAACTTTTTGAGACGATTGGATGGAAGGACAGGAATGTTTTTTAACCAGGGATTTGTAACGGGACTAAATGAAGTTCCCAACGCTCAATTGCAAATTAATTGTGTTCGGGCAGCAGAAATTGAATTGTACGAGGACGAAAGTTATTTATTAGATGTAACTCCAAATAAAATTACCATTAGTGCAACTACAGACGTTGGTGCTTTACATGCGCTTGAAACTTTATTGCAATTATTGCAAAATAATAGTAATTCATTTTATTTTCCTGTTTCAAAAATTTCAGATTTTCCAAGGTTTACCTGGCGTGGTTTGATGATTGATGGTGCCAGACATTTTATGCCAGTTGATGTTATAAAACGTAATTTGGATGCAATGGCAGCTGTTAAAATGAATGTTTTTCACTGGCATTTGGTAGACGATCAAGGTTGGAGAATTGAAATGAAAAAAAATAAAAAACTAATCGAAAAAGCTTCGGATGGTTTGTATTATACACAAGAAGAAATTAAGAATATTGTAAAATATGCGGCGGATAGAGGAATTTTGGTTGTACCAGAAATAGATGTTCCAGGCCATGGCTCAGCTATTTTGACAGCTTATCCAGAAATTGGTAGCAAAGTAGTGAATTTAAATGTTGGTTCTACTGAAAAAGGACAGCAATTAAAACAAGAACAAACTTATACTGTTGAGAGAAATGCAGGGATTTTTTCGCCTACGCTCGATCCTTCAAATCCAAAAACCTATGAGATATTAAGCAGTATTTTTGATGAGGTTTGTCCGTTGTTTCCAGGTAAATTTTTCCATATTGGAGGGGACGAAAATGAAGGTAAAGATTGGGATGCTAATCCAAAAATTCAAGAATTCAAAAAGAAACATAATTTGGCTAATAACCATGAATTGCAAACATATTTCACTATGCAATTAGTTCCAATGCTTAAAAAACACAATAAGGAATTAATGGGGTGGGAAGAAATTATGACCAAGAATATGTCTAAAGACGCGATAATTCATTCCTGGAAAGGTGCTAATGAAGGACTAGCGGCAGGAAAATCATTAGTTGAAGCTGTAAAAGGTGGTTATAAAACCGTTTTGTCTAATGGATATTATATTGATTTAATGTATCCAATCGAAAGCCATTATTCAGTTGATCCAATGCCGAAAAATGTGGTTTTAACTGATGAGGAAAAAGCAAGAATATTGGGAGGTGAAGCAACTATGTGGAGCGAATTGGCGACTCCAGCTACAATTGATTCTAGAATTTGGCCACGAGCAGCTGCTATTGCTGAACGTTTTTGGTCTGATGAAAAGGTTACCGATATTAATAATTTGCGCAAAAGATTGAAAACAGTTTCGTTTAGATTAGAAGAATTAGGACTGTTGCATTTAAAAAGTAAAGAAGGTTTATTGCGAAACATTAGCAATAATCAAAAAAGTGATGCATTACTCGATCTATCGAATGTTTGTGAACCTTTAAAAGGATATACCAGAAACAATGAAGGGACTGAATATAAAATGTATTCTCCATTGACCTTATTTGCGGATGTCTGTACTCCTGATGCTTCAGATGCATTAGAATTTAATCAAGCCGTTTCTAATTTTTTAAATAATAAATCGACTGATAATCAGATAATAGTTATCTCTTTTTTAAACAAATGGATCAAAATGGATACTGATTTAAAAACGTTAAGTACTAATGCACCGCTTGTACAGCCAGTTTTGCCTTTGTCTAAAAATTTGAGTGATATTTCACAACAACTTTTACTAAAAATAGAAAAGAAACAAAATGTAGATGTTTCTCTGTTAAATGATTTACTTGAAAAATGTAATTCTAAAGAACATGCCGATGTAGAATTGGCAGTATATAATAGCTTGAAAAAATTAGTTCAAGCCTAAATTGAAATTCAAAAATTGAAGTTTGTAATTGCTAAGATTGAGTTTGGTTATTTGTATTTTGCATTGAAATCTTTATTTTGAATTGCTATTGTTTTTTCAATAAAACAATATAAGAACCTGGTAATTTGTTACCAGGTTTTTTTTGAAATATTTTGTTTTTTATAAGAATAAGCGTGTTATAATATTTAATCTGCTAATGATACATATCAAAAAAATAATTGCATTTAGCTTCATTTTACTAACCCAAATATCTTTTTCACAAGGAGATTGTGCTAGTGCTCTCACTATATGTGGTAATACAACTTTTAACGGTGTAATAAAAACGTATCCAGATGATTCACAGTTTGTAGGACATGTAAGTTGTGGAAATTATGTTCATTCTCCAATGATATGGTTAAAGGTGACTATTGTAACAGGAGGAAGTTTTGGTTTTGTTCTAACTCCAAAAAGTAATGATCCAAAAGCTGATTTGAATTTTTTTGTTTTTGGTCCAAACGTTAATTGTGGCAATATAGGACAATCTATTCGTTGTTCATATACCTCGCCAACCGAAATACATTCAGCGAAAAATGTAACAGGATTAATTCCAATTGCTTCCGGAGTTAGTAGAGAGTCTAATGAAGGGAATGGCTTTTTAGAAATGTTGGATGTAAAAGCTGGTGAAAGTTATTATATAGTTGTTATGGATGCAGGCGCGCCTTATGATAAGTTTTCAATTGATTTTAATGGAACAGCCACAATAGACGCTCCGCCTGAAATAAAAACCCCTAAAACATTCGGTAGTTATATTGCTAAAACCTGCGAATCGGATGGTGTAAATGATTTCATCACAAATTTTGATTTAAATGAAATTGCTGAAATTGCTGTTGGGAATCAAAACAATGTTGAAGCTTCTTTTTACCTGAGTAATTCGGATGCCATAAAGGATCTTCGAAGATTGCCGAATGGATTTCGAAACACAGAGAGTCCCCAAAAAGGTTACATTAGATTAACCAATACTGTTTCAAAATGTTTTGTTGTTGATGAAATCTTTTTCACGGTTGAGCAACTACAAACTCCGTATCCATTGAATATTGCGGGTTGTGATATAAATCAAACAGGTTTTGTTCATTTTAATTTGGGTAAAAATGATTTGTTGCTACAAGATAATAATCCAAATAGAGTTGTAACCTATCATCCGCAACCGAATGATATTGTTACCTTGCCTAAAGATTATATCAACAAAATCGCCTATCAGGAAGAAACAATTTATGCCAAAATAGTAGATACTAAATCGCTTTGTAGTGTTTATAAACCTTTCAAATTAATTATAAATAAAACACTGCCAAATGTAAAACCTGTGCAATTAACACAGTGCGATATTGATACACCACCTAGTGATTTTAGGATATTTAACCTTATGGAGGCATCTGATGCATTGACATTAAAAGATCCTTCATTTGCTGTGGAATTTTACGCTAACAATCCAGATGCTCAAAATGGTGTAAATCCTTTAAATGTTTTCTATACTAATACTTCAAATCCACAAACAATATTCGCTAAGGTGACAAATAAAACTACTGCTTGTTATGCTTTTACAACTGTAGATTTGAAAGTAAAAAAAGGTGTAACTTTAACGGAAACATTAGAAAAATGTGATAATGATGGAATAGCTGACGGAACCGTAAAGTTTAATCTGGCTGATGCGGGTTTCGAAACTAATGGTAACAGAGTTACTTATTATCAAACATTGGATAATGCATTATTATCTCAAAGCCCAATATCTTCAAGTTTTACAAATACACAAGCTTATCAGCAAAAGGTATATGCTAGAGTAGAAAATGAAAATGATTGTATAGGTATTAATACTATTGAGTTAAAAGTTAATCCTTTACCTAATCTTGGCGAAAATGAAACGCTGTTTTTATGTTTAAATAAAACAGACGATACAATAAAATTAAAAACGGGAATTCCACAAGCCGAATTAATTAATTACCAATACAAATGGTTTCCTAATGGAGAAACTACTTCTGAGATCGATGTTCATGAGTCTGGAATTTATAAAGTGGTGGTTAAAAATCAAAGCGAATGTACTAAAGAGCGCGTTTTTACAGTTAATAGTTCTGAGATTGCCAAAGTTTCAGAAGTTATAATAGACGATTTTGACGAAATAAAAAATGTTACTATTTCTGTACAAGGACTAGGAACTTATGAATATTCTCTGGACAATATTTCAGGAAATTATCAAACGTCTCCAGTTTTTGATGATGTTTCGACAGGGATACATGAGTTGTACATAAAAGACCTAAATGGCTGTGGCATTTTGCAGAAAACAATTTCTGTTTTGGGAGCACCAAAATATTTTACTCCAAACGGAGATGGATTTCATGATTATTGGAATATTTGGGATTTAAACACTTCGGCTAATTCAAATGCAATCATATCTATATTTGACCGGTTTGGTAAGCTTCTAAAACAACTTTCACCGAAAGAAGTAGGGTGGGATGGTACATTCAACAGACTTCCTTTGCCAGCTGATGATTATTGGTACACTTTACGGTTATTGGACGGAAGATTTACAAAAGGTCATTTTTCACTCCTACGATAATTATATTTAGATATTAATATTTTAAAAATTATAAAATGAAAAACTTTAAATTATATTTTTTACTACTTCTAATCCCTTTATTTGTTTCGGGGCAAAATAAAAATGAGTTGTCTGTTATTGCTTATTATATGGGTGATGATAAGCAAATAGATGAATATGATGCTTCAAAACTAACGCATATTATTTTTAGTTTTTGTCATCTAAAAGACGCAAAATTAAGTGTTGATAATGCCAAAGATTCAATAACGATTAAACATTTGGTTACGTTGAAAGATAAAAATCCTAAATTAAAAATCATGTTGTCTCTAGGCGGTTGGGGCGGATGTGAACCTTGCTCTGAGGTTTTTGCTTCTGCTGAAAAAAGATTGATTTTTGCAAAATCTGTAAAAGAGATCAACAATTATTTTAAATGTGATGGCTTGGATTTGGACTGGGAGTATCCAACAATAGAGGGACATCCTGGACATTTGTATCAAAAAGCCGACAAAGAGAATTTTACTGATCTTATTGTTTTGCTTAGAAAAGAATTAGGAACCAATAACGAGTTGAGTTTCGCAGCTGGCGGTTTCCAAAAATATTTAGATGAATCTGTTGAATGGAAAAAAATAATGCTATTGGTAGATCGTGTAAATATTATGAGTTATGATTTGGTAAATGGATATTCAAAAGTTACCGGTCATCATACACCTTTATTTAGTACCAGTGCTTTGGAAGAATCGACAAATCGCGCAGTAGAATTTTTACTAAACTTAGGAATCCCAGCAAATAAACTAGTAATCGGAGCAGCATTTTATACCAGAGTTTGGAAAGATGTCGCCAATGTTAACAATGGATTATATCAATCTGGTGTAGCTACTAATGGAGTTAATTTCAAGGATTATGAAACCACTTTTACCAAAGAAAATGGTTGGAATCATTACTGGGATGCAAAGGCGAAAGCTCCGTATTGGTACAATGAAAAAGAAAAATCATTTGCTACAGGAGATGATATTACTTCTGTAAAAGAAAAAACTAACTACGCTATAAAAAAGAAATTAGGCGGAATTATGTTTTGGGAACTTACTTTAGATAAAAGCCAAAACGGAATGGTTGATGCGATTGATAGCGTGAAAAAATCTAAATAAAATTAAAAGCCAAATGGATGATTTATGATTTGTAATTCATATATCTCATATCTTAGTTCGTAATTTTTTCATACTTTTGCGCAAAATTTTAATCAAGAAACATTCATGTTAACAGTCAATAATTTATCAGTACAGTTTGGTAAGCGAATTTTGTTCGACGAAGTAAATACAACTTTTACACACGGAAATATTTACGGAGTAATTGGAGCCAATGGTGCTGGAAAATCTACTTTTCTTAAAATAATTTCAGGAGATATCGATCCAACTTCGGGAAATGTTTTTTTAGAACCAGGAAAACGTATGTCGGTTTTAAATCAAAATCACAATATGTTTGATGAACATACGGTATTAGAAACTGTAATGATGGGGAATAAAGTTCTATATGCTGTCAAAACAGAGATGGATGCACTTTATCTTGATTACAATGATGCTAATGCTGATAGAATTGGAGAATTACAAGTTCAGTTTGAAGAAATGAACGGATGGAATGCGGATTCTGATGCAGCTGCGATGTTATCTAACTTGGGTATCACCGAAGAAAACCATTATACTTTGATGGGTGATATGGAAGGAAAAATGAAAGTTCGTGTGCTTTTGGCACAGGCGCTTTTTGGAAATCCTGATTTATTGATTATGGATGAGCCTACCAACGACTTGGATTTTGAAACAATTGGTTGGTTAGAAAACTTCTTGGCAAACTATGAAAATACGGTAATTGTGGTTTCTCACGACCGTCACTTTTTGGATGCGGTTTGTACACATATTTCGGATATTGATTTTGGTAAAATAAACCACTATTCCGGAAATTATACTTTTTGGTATGAGTCTAGCCAATTAGCGGCTAAACAACGAGCACAACAAAACAAAAAAGCTGAAGAAAAGAAACAAGAACTAGAGGAATTTATTCGTCGTTTTTCTGCGAACGTTGCCAAATCTAAACAGGCTACGTCCCGTAAAAAAATGATTTCTAAATTGAATATTGCCGAAATTAAGCCTTCTAGCCGTCGTTATCCAGCTATCATTTTTGATCAGGATCGAGAAGCTGGAGATCAAATCTTGAATGTGCAAAACCTTTCAGCTTCTGTAGATGGTGAGGTTTTATTTAAAGATGTGGATTTGAATATGGCTAAAGGTGATAAAATCGTTCTTTTCTCGAAAGATTCACGTGCTACAACTGCATTCTATGAAATTTTGAACGGAAATCAACCAGCAGATTCTGGAACTTTTGATTGGGGAATTACAACGAATCAAGCTTATTTACCGGCTGAAAATCATTCTTATTTTGAAAATGATTTGACATTGGTAGATTGGTTACGCCAATGGGCAAAAACAGAGGAAGAACGCGACGAAGTTTACATTAGAGGTTTTCTTGGGAAAATGATTTTTTCTGGTGAAGAAGCTTTAAAAACTAGTAGGGTTTTATCCGGAGGAGAAAAAGTCCGTTGTATGTTGTCAAGAATGATGATGGAACGCGCTAATATCTTAATGTTAGACGAACCTACCAATCACTTAGATTTGGAGTCTATCACTGCTTTCAATAATTCATTGAAAAACTATAAAGGTTCAGTGATTTTTACAACACATGATCACGAATTTGCACAAACTGTTGGTAACAGGGTTGTAGAGTTAACACCAAATGGAGTTATCGATCGTTATATGACATTTGATGAGTACTTGGATGATGAAAAAATTCAGGAACAAAGGAAAAAAATGTATAATTTGTAATTCAAATACTTAAACCCGTTATTAAAATACCGGGTTTTTTTATATTTTGTTAGAAATATTTTTTAAGATTTCCTTTGTAGTTTTTTTTGTATAATTGCAAAAAAAACATTATTATGAAAAAATCCCCCAATTTATTATTTTCAATTTTATTTGCTTTAATAATAATAAGTTGCTCCAGTGACCCTGAAGTTGAGCAAAAAAAAGTTGTAGAAACTCCTCCTCCTACTGTTCCAATTCCAGATCCAATACCCGAGATTGAAGCAAAAATAACAGCTTATAGTAGTAATTATGGAAAACCTTCTGAGCAAATAACTATTACAGGAGAAAATTTTTCAGATAAAATAGAAAACACTAAATTGTATTTTGATGGTATCGAAGCAACCATTATTTCCGCAACACCAACAGCAATAAAATTTACTTTGCCAGCAACTACTAATATGATCCCTCAGCTCAGATTAGTTATTACAAATACCAAAATAACTAATACGGTAAAAAATGCTTATAAAGGAAATATTGCTATTTTAAATGCAAATCCTGCCAGTTCATGGATTGTATCGAATAGTCCTACTACGAATTCGCGTATTATTAAAATTCAAATTTTAGATAATGGTTCGATATATTATAATTATGAAGTAACTACTGCTTTGTCAGGAGGATCTACAATTTCATTTAATTATGTAAAAAGATCATTAGATGGTGGGAAAACATGGGAAACATGGGCCGAAACGGCATCAAGTTTTGGTGGGAGTCTTTTTTTTGCAACAAATAACGATGAAGGTTGGTCAATTTATGGATCGGCTGATTTGTATAAAATTCCTATGGGCGGAGTTGACAAAACAAAGATTAGTAGTTCTGTAGGATGGATTGTATATATGAATGTTGATGAAACTTTAAAGAAAGGAACAATTGTTAATCTAAAAGGTGGTGTTTATACAACTGATGATGGAACAAATTTCACAAAAGCTTATAATTCTATCGAATCAACGAATATTGGTGTTAATGATGCTTATTATTTGGACAATGATCATATTTGGGCATATGGCTACAGAGGAGCTACTGTATCTGGCTCTTTTAATTATGTGCCATTTATAATGTATAAGAAAAGTAGCTCTGATAACTGGCAAGAAAAAATCTTTATGGATAAAGATGCACAAATTTCTACTATACAGTTTTTTAAAGATAATTCAGGATTGATTTTAATGTCAAGTTCTGTAGATGCTAAAATATTAAAATCAAATGATGGTGGAGATAACTGGAGTGAGATTTATAAAGGTGAAAAATTTACTAATATGACATTCATTGATCCAAATAACGGATGGGCAGTTTTAAAAGAAAAGATATATAAAACAACTGATGGCGGAGTTTCTTGGACTTTAGATTATACAAATGATGAGGAAATTTTGAAAATTGCATCAAAAGATAAATTTGTAATAGCCATTTCAAAAAGCAAAATAATTAAGCGTTATCTTTAATATATATAGAGTTTGAGTTGACTCTCATCTTAATATTAATAGATAATTATTCATAAATATTAGTTCGCTTATTGCAATTCAAAAAACTTCAAAAGCGGTAGTTATTTGGATTTTTAAAACTAAAACTCCTATGATTTTTAAAATTATAGGAGTTATTTTTTGCCTAGAAACTTACTAGCGACAAATATAATTAAGGCAATGACAGCGATAACTATAAAAATTCCAAAGCCCATTCCTGCTTTAAAAATATCACCAATAACTTCACAACTTGTAAATGAAAAGAGTACTAAGCTAAGGGCTAAAATTCTGTTTATTAAATTTTTCATAGTAATTGATTTAGTTTTATCTAAACCAAAAGTAATTTATTAGCGCACAAAGCCATTTATAGAATTAAGCAAAGTTCTTGTATCATTTCAATTTTTTAAAGACTATAAGTGAGCAAATCCTTAATCGAATTTGTATATTTGCTTTACCAAATTTACGGATGCTTTTAAATGCAATAATTACTTAAGATTTTAAAAGATACCAATCGCCGTAATTTTTTTAGAAACAAATAATTACTTGATATGAATCAAAAAGTGTTACTCAATTCAAAAGAAGTCAATATTATTTTGAACCGTTTGGCTTGTCAATTAATTGAAAAACATCTTGATTTTTCAGATACTGTTTTAATAGGAATCCAGCCTAGAGGTACTTTTTTGGCAGAACGATTAAAAGAATTATTAGAGAATCAATATCACATACCAAATGTTTCTTTAGGATATTTGGATATCACATTTTTTAGAGATGATTTTCGTAGGACTAATAAACCTTTGGAGGCTAACAAAACTCAAATTGATTTTTTGGTTGAAGATAAAAAAGTCATTTTTATAGATGATGTTTTATACACTGGACGTAGTATTCGTGCGGCTTTAACAGCCATTCAGTCATTCGGGAGACCTTCTGGAATAGAATTATTAGCATTGATAGATCGTCGTTTTAGTAGAGATTTGCCTATTCAGCCCGATTTTCGCGGTCGTCAGGTAGATGCAATTAATGGCGAAAAAGTAAAGGTTTGTTGGGCAGATCAAGATGGAGAAGATGGAGTGTATTTATTAACCAATTAGAGTAGGAAATAAGCATTCTGTAAAAATTATAAAATTGAAAATATAAATTATAATGAGCGAATTAAGTGTAAATCATTTATTAGGTATTAAATATATTAATGAAAATGATATCAATCTGATTTTTGAAACTGCCGATCATTTCAAGGAAGTTATTAATCGACCAATAAAAAAAGTACCTTCTTTACGTGATATTACAATTGCTAATATTTTTTTCGAAAATAGTACCCGAACAAAACTATCTTTTGAATTAGCTCAGAAAAGATTATCCGCTGATGTTATTAGTTTTTCTGCTGCTCAATCTTCGGTTAAAAAAGGAGAAACATTAATAGATACCGTAAACAACATTCTTTCGATGAAAGTAGACATGGTTGTCATGAGACATTCCAATCCAGGTGCTGCTTATTTTTTGTCTAAAAATGTTAAAGCAAGTATTGTAAATGCTGGTGATGGAGCTCATGAACACCCTACTCAAGCTTTGTTAGATAGTTATTCAATTAGAGAAAAATTAGGAGATGTAGCTGGAAAAAAAGTGGTTATTATTGGAGATATTTTGCACTCCAGAGTTGCTCTTTCAAATATATATGCTTTGCAAATGCAAGGCGCCGAAGTCAAAGTTTGTGGACCCAAAACACTTATTCCAAGACATATCGAATCTCTAGGTGTAAAAGTAGAACCAAACTTACGCAAAGCACTTGAGTGGTGTGATGTAGCCAATATGTTAAGAGTTCAGAATGAGAGAATGGATGTCAATTTCTTTCCTTCAACTAGAGAGTACGCACAGCAATATGGAGTTGATAAAGCGTTACTGGATTCATTAGATAAAGAAATTGTTATTATGCATCCCGGCCCTATAAATCGTGGCGTCGAAATTACCAGTGATGTAGCTGACTCACAACAATCGGTAATTTTAAATCAAGTAGAAAACGGAGTTGCGATTAGAATGGCCGTTATATATCTTTTAGCTTCAAAAATTCAATAAATTTACAAATGAAAGTCACATCAAAAGGACATACAATCACCATTAAAGATACTGAAGGAAATATTGTTGAATTTCTGGAAAAAATTGACAGTCAGTATAATAGTTTTAAAGATCATAATCTTATTTTGGATATTTCACAAGACGCGTCTGTTGATGTAAAGTCAATCAAAATTTTTTCAGATTTGATTAAAAAACATAAAAAAGCAAAAAAATCTATAGTCTTTGTTGTAGAGAATATTGATTTTAATAAAATCCCCCAATCTATTGTTGTTGTTCCTACCCAATTAGAAGCTCAAGATTTGATTGAAATGGATGAAATCGAAAGAGATTTAGGTTTTTAAAAGGTTTAAGAGTTTAAAGTTGTTTAATAGTTTAGGGCTCTATACCACAAAAAATAATTATCAGTTTTTAAACTAATTTAACAGAATAGATAAATTGAAACTCACTATTTTAGGTTGCTATGCCGCCACTCCGCGCACTTTAACTAATCCGACTTCTCAGGTTTTAGAAATTAAAAACAGACTTTTTTTAATAGATTGTGGCGAAGGAACTCAAGTACAATTGCGTAAAAACAAATTAAAATTTTCCAAAATTAATCATGTTTTTATTTCTCATTTGCATGGAGATCATTTTTTTGGATTGATAGGTTTGATTTCGACTTTCGCGCTTTTAGGACGAGTAAATGATTTACATATTTACGGACCAAAGGGTGTAAAAGAAATAATCGATTTGCAACTTAAATTGTCTAATTCATGGACCAATTATCAGTTGATTTTTCACGAATTGGATTCTAAGAAAAGTGAAATTATTTTTGAAGATGAAAAAGTAACTGTCAAAACAATCCCTTTAAAACATAGAGTTTATACTAATGGCTTTTTATTTCAAGAGAAATTAGGAGAAAGAAAACTTGATATGAATGCCGTCCAAAATTTTGAAATTGATAGCTGCTATTATCAAAATATAAAAAATGGTAGAGACATCACTTTGGAAGATGGTCGGGTTATCAAAAATGATAAATTAACATATGATCCGGATCCGACTTTGAGTTATGCTTTTTGTTCGGATACCAAGTACAATGAAGAAGTTATTCCTATAATTGAAAATGTTTCGGTATTATATCATGAATCTACATTTTTGAGTTCAGAAGAAGATTTGGCTGCAAAAACAATGCATTCTACTGCCAAAGAAGCTGCCAGAATCGCTTTGAAAGCCAATGCACAACAATTGATTTTAGGACATTATTCGACACGTTATTCAAGTCTGGATTTATTTAAAGAAGAAGCTGAAACTATTTTTAAAGAAGTTTTATTAGCGGATGATGGTAAAAGTTTTGAGTTTTAAAAAGATATAAAAAATGGAAAAAAACAATTTTGTAAAATCACATGGTTTAGGTAATGAGTATTTAGTATTAGATAGCGATACTATAACATTCAATTTATCTGAAAAAGCGATCAAAAGGATTTGCAATGTGAATTTCGGAATTGGTTCAGATGGAATTTTATTAAAAGTGAAATCTGATAAAGCAGATATAGGACTCAGAATTTATAATCCAGATGGTTCTGAAGCGGAAAAAAGTGGTAATGGTTTAAGGATCTTTTGTAAATACGTTTATGATTATGGACTAATTGATAAAAATGAATTTACTGTTGAAACAAAAGGAGGAATCGTAAAGGCGTGTATTAAAGAAATAAAAAATAATAAAGCAACTTTAATTGATGTCAATATGGGAAATGCGATTTTTAATTCATCGGAAATCCCAACCAATTTTGAAAAAGAAACAGTTGAAAATGAGTTAATAAAGATTGAAGATAAAGAATACATAATCAACTGTGTTTCCGTTGGTAATCCTCATTGTGTGATCCTCAAAGAAAATTTAGATATTGAAGAGATAAAAAAATATGGAACGTATATAGAAAACTATAAAATGTTTCCTAATAGAATAAATGTACAGTTTGCAAAGATCATAAATAGAAAAGAAGTCGAAATATTAATTTGGGAAAGAGGAGCAGGATTTACATTAGCTTCAGGAAGTTCATCGTGTGCTGTGGCTAGTGTATTAAGAAAAAAGGATTTAATTGACAGAGAAGTAACAATAAAAATGCTTGGCGGAACACTTAAAATTGATATTAATGATCAAATGGAGATAAGAATGACTGGCGAAGTCAGACAAATTTGCAAAGGAGTATTAAGTGAAGAATTGATCGAAGATTTGGAGAATTAAAATCTTTTGGTTTTTATATATCATTTTTATAAAAAAGTATTAAAATGAATGATTTAAGTAATTATAGAAAATCCTATGAAAAGAGTGAATTATTAGAATCTTCAATTCCTGAAGATCCAATTAACCTTTTCAATAGATGGTTTCATGAAGTTGAGGCTTTTGAAGGAAGCGGAGAAGTCAATGCGATGACTGTTTCAACAATTGGTTTGGATGGTTTCCCTAAAGCGCGTGTCGTTTTATTGAAGAAATTCAGTGAAGAAGGTTTTATTTTTTACACCAATTATAATTCTGAAAAGGGTAGGGCGATAGCTAATAATCCAAATGTTTGTCTTTCTTTTTTTTGGGAAAGTATGGAACGTCAGGTTATTATAAAAGGAATTGCTCAAAAAACTTCCGAAAATATTTCTGATGGTTATTTTGAATCAAGACCTGAGGGCAGTAAACTAGGGGCAATTGTTTCCAATCAAAGTGAAGTGATTCCTTCCAGGGATTATCTTGAAGATAATTTAAAACAATTAGAGAAAGATTTTGAAGGAAAAGAAATACTACGTCCTAAACATTGGGGTGGTTTTTTGGTAAATCCTTTAGAAGTTGAATTTTGGCAGGGGAGACCCAATCGTTTGCATGACCGCATCCGTTATAAATTAGAGGAAGATTATTCTTGGAAAATCTCTCGTTTATCACCATAATGTAAGAAAAAAACATTTTGTTTGTTATTTTTTGTGTAGTTCATCGGTTTTATTTTGCAGTTTAAAGTTTTGTAAGTTTATTTGAGTATAAATTTGTTAATACATTAATTTAAAGCAGTTTGTCCCCAATCTACTTTAGCAAAACTAACCGTTATTATGAATTTTTTTCGTCTCTCTTTTTTTGTAATTATTTTATGCACTGCCTTTTCTTGTACAACTGAAGATACAGCAACTGAAACTACTCAATCTTCAGCAATTGTTCTGAACTACGATTATTCTCCATTAGAATTAGAAACGATGACCTTAATCAACAATTACAGGGTTAGTATTGGATTAAATCCTTTAGAAAAAATCAATCATGTTTCGTTTAAATCTGAAGAGCATGATGAATATATGATTGCAAATAATGTTGTAAATCATGATGATTTTGATGCCCGTTCTACCAATATTATGAAAGTTTTAGGAGCAAAAAAGGTAAGCGAAAATATTGCTTACAATTATATTAGTGCAAAGGGAGCTTTTGATGCTTGGCTAAAAAGCGAAGCTCATAAACAAAATATAGAAGGAGATTTTACTCATTTTGGAATTTCAATCCGAGAGAATCCAGCAAATGGCAAAAAATATTATACTAATATATTTGTCAAAATTTAGAAGACACACCCTAATTATAAAACAAAAAACTACCGTTGAGGTAGTTTTTTGTTTTTTAGAATAAGTTTATAAAGCCGTTATTACAAATTCACTTCGCCTGTTTTGTTGGTGTTCTGCTTCTGTACATTTCACACCATCAGAACAACGGTTAACTAATTGAGTCTCTCCATAACCTTTTGCTGTTAATCTGTTTGGACTAATTCCATTTTTTATTAACCAATCTCTTGTTGATTTTGCTCTTCGTTGTGATAAACCTTGATTGTATTTGAAAGAAGCGCGACTATCAGTATGGGATCGAATATCAATTTTCATGTTTGGATATTCGGCCATTACATCTAATATTTTAGCTAAATCTAATGCTGCTTCTCTTCTAATATTTGATTTGTCTAAATCAAAGTAAATCCATTTTATACCAAAACATTTTCCTAAATCATCTCCAACAGCTACTTTACATATTGAATCTTCAAGCACTAAATTTAATTCTGTTTTACAATCCAAAGCGCCTATTGTCGTTGTTTTCTCATCTGACTTATAATCTTTTTTAGAAGCTCTAACACTATAAGTGATTTCCTTTTCTACAAAAAATGAATAATATCCTTTTTCATCTGATTGTGCAGTATTGATTTCTTTATGTTGGTCGTTGTAAAGCGTTATTTTTGCATTAGGAACTATTTGTCCAGATTTTAATTCGGTTACAACACCATTTAATTCGGGTTTACAAATAGGAGGTAGTCTTCTGGTTTCTAAAAACTGATAAATGTCGTCAAATCCTTTCCCGCCATCACGGTTTGAAGAAAAGAATCCAATTCGGTTTTTTGTATTAATCAAATAAGCAAAATCATCCTTATTAGAATTGACATCGACACCTACATTTCGAACCTCATCGAATGTTCCGTCAGGATTTATTTTGGAAACAAATATATCTAAACCGCCCAGACCTGGATGTGTGTCTGAGGCAAAATAAATTTCATTTTCATCAGTTACAAATGGAAAGGTTTCTTTTCCCGGAGTATTGATTACATTTCCTAAATTTTCTGGAATTCCATAAGTGCCATCATCATTGATGCTAACTTTGAAAATATCAGATTCTCCTATAGTTCCAGGCATATCAGAAACAAAATACAAGGTTTTTTCATCAGGGCTTAATGCTGGATGTGCAGTACTGAAATTGTTACTGTTAAATGGTAATTCAGTTACATTTCCCCAATCATCATTCACAAAACTTGCCTTATATATTTTTACTAAAGTAACTTTGTCTTCATTTTTACCTTTTTTTCCATCTAAATAATTATTTCTGGTAAAGTACATTGTTTTGCCATCTTTAGAAAAAATAGCACTAGATTCATGAAACTTTGATTTAACTTTTCTGGAAAATTTAGTTGGTTTTCCTGGAGTTAATGAGTCGGTACTTAATGGGGCTTCATATAGGTTTGTAAAATATTGGTTTGTCCAGGAATGTCTTCTTTGGCCTAAACTTCCTGTATCTCTTGCTGTTGTAAAAACTAATTTATTATCATTATAAAAAGAACTCCCATAATCAGTGTATTGAGTATTGATTCCTGCATCTTTTATTTTATATCTTCCTGAATTTTCTTTTATTTTATCTAAGTAATTAACCTCTTTAGCATAATAGGCTCCTTTTCCTTTGTTGCCAGTTTTTTCATTATAGATTTTCAAAATATCATTGGCTCTATCATTTTGTCCCATTGATCTTAAGCAATACGCATATCGATAGTAATATTCGGGATCAAGCTCTGTATCTAAAGCAAATAATTTTCCATACCATTTACCGGCTTCGTCTAACTGAGAATTAAAAAAATAAGAATTACCAATTTTTTCATATATTTCTGGTGATTCATACCCTTTTTGAACAACTCTTTCGTATGTTTTTATCGCGTCGATGTAGGCATATTTATCGTATTTTTTGTCTGCACTGGCGATTTTACCTTTTTGAGCATATATTGATACTACAAAAAGGTTGAGTATGGTTATATAAAGTATAATAAGGTTTTTCATAATATTTGTTTTATAAAAATCTATAATGTCTTTGGTCATTTACTGTCTCATAGAAAACAACAAGTTGATTTTGTTTTAGAAGAATCTTGGAGTTGTCATTTTGTTGTTTTTCTTGAAAATTTCATAGCGTAAGAAGAACTCATGAGATCCAGAATTATAATTCTCAAGTTCTGTAGTTTCAAAGTCATAAGAATAGCCTACGTAGAAAGCATCTGAAATTTGAAATCCAACCATGGCAGTCATCGCCGAACTCCATCTATAGGATATACCAGCCGTTAACTTATCAATCAACATAAAATTGGCAGAAACATCAACTTGCAACGGAGATCCTTCAACTAATTTGGTCATAAAAGCAGGTTTAAATTTTACAGATTGTGATAAGTCAAATACATAACCTCCAATCAAATAATAATTTATTTTTTCTTTATAAATGGCAACATCATTGTCATTATACTTATCGACCTCTAAGAAATTCGGAATGGAAAACCCTACATACGCTTTATCCGAATGCAAATAAAGACCAGCACCTATATTGGGTGAAAAATCGTTATCCACATTTTGAAATTGAGGATCTGTTTGATCTCCTGGATTTAATTTAGTCACATCAACATTGAAAATATTAGCAGTACCTTTTACTCCAAAAGATAGCCTGAACGATTCTGAAACTGGTATAGTATACGATATATCTGCCGATATTGAATTAGAAGTCGAAGGACCTATTTCATCATTTACGATTGAAAAACCAGCACCTAAATTGCTACTGTTAAAAGGGGTATTTACTGAGAACGCATTTGTAACAGGAGCACCATCAAGACCTACCCATTGTGTACGATGTAATGCAAAAACACTCAGTGCACCTCTAGAACCGGCATAAGCAGGGTTTACATTTATTGTATTGTACATATATTGGGTGTATTGAGCATCTTGTTGCCCAAAAGTTGCAATGGTTGTAAATATTATGATGATAGAAAATAGTTTTGTTTTCATAATTAGCTATTTGTCGGTTAAAAATGGCTATTTTATAGCGCTTAGTTTGAGGGTTTATATTTTGTGTTATGCATATTAAAGAAGAATATTTATATTACCTCACTAGATATAAATAACCATTTTTTTTAATATTTTGAGTTTGACCTACATTATCAACACTATCATAACTAATGATATAAAAGTAAGTTCCTGTTGGTAAACCTTCGCTTTTATTAATAGTTGTTCTACCCTCTGATCGACCTCTAAATGCATTAGCTTCATTGTCATAGTTTTCTTTTTCGAATACAAGAATTCCCCAACGATTAAAGATTTCGACTTTGAAATTTTTGTAGCAATCGTTATTTTCTAAATTTTCAATTTGGAAATAATCATTTTTACCATCCTCATTTGCTGAAATTGCATTGTGTACGATAATGTTTTTGCAAGGAAGCACTTTACAATCATCGTTGATATCCATTGTTAACAATATACTTCTAGGGCAGTTACCTTCAATTTTATACTCGTATTTGTATTGGTTAACTGGAATATCAATTGGGTTTAAAATGTTACCAATTAATCCTCCAGTGTTATCTTTATCAATCCACGTACCAGTAGTTGGAACGCCTTCAGGTAATAATTTTGATAAATCAATAGGAGTAGTGTCTGCATTACAAGCGGCACCTGAAATGTTAAGCGCTTCTATACCTGCAACGTTTATTGTTATTTTTGCTGTGCTACAATTTGTAGGATTTGCCGCCTCACAGACCTGGTAGTCAAATACATATTGTCCTGTGGCTAAACCTTCTTTGAACGTTGTATTTCCATTTGTGTCGATATCAATGTATTGATTCAAATTACTCAATAAATTGAATTTAAGATCAGCAATTTTTGCAGGAGCTCCATTTAGTAAATCATTACTTAGCGCATTTCGAATTTCATTAGCAATAGAACATTGAGTTACATTATAAGTATCATCGTTAGCTTGTATATCAGCTAACATTTTGCAGCTTATACCAAAATCCAAATCCAGATCAACCATATTTGTGGTGGTTATAGTTGTAAATTGTGGATTTTCATTTGTAGGGCTACATGCTTCTCTACTGGCTAGTTTAGCAGTTTTTTTTGAAGTTCCTTTGTGGGTAGTAGTTGGTAAGATTTTAACCAAACCTGTTGCACCTAATGCTGAAGATTGTGCTTCTAAGTTGTTGTCCATTTTTAGTTCAACTTTATAATCACCTAAATTACCTGCAGTAGGTCTGTTTCTCCAGTATCCCTGAATACCAATAATAACGCTGTCTGAATAATTATTAGGACCTGTTACAAAAATATTTGCGGATTTTGCATTACCAAAACCAGCTGCATTTAATTCTCCAACGTTTGTAGTTCCTTTATAACTTCCATCACCATTTAGGTCGACCCATTCCCATTTGCTGTAATCGATTGATCCGTTAGCGTCAGGAATGTTTTGAGTAACTAAATTGTCATTGTTAGCGTCAAACCATTCATCTTGAATACCATTATTATTTGCATCATACCAAACAAAATCCCCTAATACAGGCTCGATTGATTTATCGTATCCAAAGTCATGTTTTTGATATTTACATGTTTCTAAGGTAGTAAAGAACAAACTTGAATTTACTGGATACAATTGATAAGCGCTGTTTAAATTGGCATCTTGTACTTGTACCAAATAATCGCCAGCGATCATTCCTGTAAAGCTATAAGATCCATCGGCTCGAGTAATTACCATGAGAGTTGATCCAGGTGTTGCCCCTTGAGGAATTAAAGTTACTGGTACATTTGCTAAAGGAGTGTTAGTTCCTGCATTGTAAACAATACCAGAAACTTTTGTTTTGTCACTACAAATAACAGTTATAGTTACTGTAGCTGTATCGCAATTTCCATTATCTGCATTCTCACAAATTTGATATACCAAAGTATATGTTCCTGCTGGAGTGCCATTTTTTAAATCTATTGAGCCATTTGGATTCATTGTCATATAACCAGTTGCATCTGGTGTAACTAGAGTCAAAGTGACATCTGCAGGATTAACAGCTACGGTATTCAAAGTGTCATTATTGAATACATTAAGAATATTAGTTGCACCATTTACGCCATCTATTGGTCCAGCTGTGTCGTCTACAGCATCAATTTTGAATGTCGGTCTTGAAGTACAATAAGGATCTGCCGGCGGATAATTGACAGTGATCGTTTCACTTGGATTTAAAGTATAAGTTACAGTTGCTACAGGTCTAATGTTTTCAAATCCATCAGGTCCTTGTGTCCATTTACCATTTTCTAAAATCCAACCTGGCCAATCGATTCCATTACCGTTATCATCAACAACTGCACCTGGCCATAATACTCTTCCGCTCAACGGTAAGTTGGTCATAGTAGCAACGACTTTATTAGTGCTGTCTGTCCAAACTAATGTCAACCCATTTACAGGATTGAAATTATTTGCTTTTGCTGTGTAATTGAAATATGGAACGTCATTGATACAAATCGCTTCTCCAGTAATTGTCATACTTGGACCTTCAATAATTACTGTAACTGTAGCAGTATCGCAATTTGTGTTATTTAGTTTTTCACATATTTGATATGTCATAGTTTGTGTACCAGTAGGCGCATTTGGTAATACATCAACTGAGCCATCAGAATTCAATTGTAAAAAAGGATTTGATGTTATTGTTGTCAAAATTACATCTGACGGATTTACAGGCGATGCATTCAAAGTGTCATTAGTGAAAACATTAATTACATTTGACGTAGTTTGATTCACACCTACAATTTTACCTGCATTATCATCGACAGCATCAATTAGATTTATTTTTTTGTTTACTATTGCGTCATCTGTAGCGCTAATTGGTTTATTGCTTGGAGTAAGTCCATCAGCAGTCGCGACATTAATTATCGAACCTTTGTTCAAATCCTCTTGGGTTACTATATAATCTTGTGAATATTTAGAACTTGTACCTGGTTCTAAAATAGCTATAATTGTATTCAATCCTGTGAGCGGATCTTTCACAATTATTTGATGTAAAGTTTGATTACCTGTATTTTTAACTATTATAGAAAAATTAATGACTTCACCCACTTTGCTATAGGTTTCGACTGCCGCGGTTTTTATTACTTCCAAGCCTGGAGTTTGATTTAAAGGTGTGATAGTACAGTCTTGACAATTAGGATCTATTGGACAAATTGTACAAGGCGTAGGATCCGAAGAAGTGTCTGTTACAGAAATGTCATTTGGGTCTTTAGAATTTGCTATTGCTAAATTATAAACAAAGCCCAAATTGATATCTGATTGAGTAATGGTATGCGTAGCAGAAAAAGTTGTTGAATCTGTTGCTCCAGCAGCTAATGTTGCAATTGGTCCGCCTGTGATAACAGCATTATTATCTGTAAGTGTAACATTTGTCAGTGTCACAGTTCCAGTATTTTTGATAACAAAATTATAGGCAACTATATCGCCAGCATTTGTAATACCATCTTGATTGCTATCAACATAAGTGTCCTCTTTAGTAATATTAATACTTGATTCTGAAATTGTGAAAGTATAATTTGCTATACAGCCTTTTTTATCTTTAATTTCAACACTATATGAACCATTTGCTAAGTTTGCGATATCTTCGGTTGTAGCACCATTTGACCATACAAAAGTATAAGGTTCTGTTCCGCCTATAACTGTAAGGTTAATTGAACCGTTACTGCAATTAGTGCAGTTATTATTACTATTAATTACAGCGGTAGCAGTTATAGGGTTTTGTGGTTGTATAATGATTTGTTCATTCAACACTTTGAAACAGCTAATATTTGCCTTATCTCTAATCTGCACACTATAAGTTCCGGCTGCAAGTGCTGTAAAGCTTGGACTTACTTGCCAATCTCCAGAATTCAGGCGATATTCAAATGTTCCCGATCCTCCTGTTGGTGAACTAACAGTTATAGTTCCGTCATTACCTTCGTTACAACTCACATCTGTTTTAGCAATCGAAGCATTTAAAACTGTTGGTTCTGTGATTGTAATTACTAATGGGGCTGCACTACATCCGGTATTGTCTTTTGCAATTACGGTATAAGTTCCTGCTTTAAGTCCAGTTCTGTTTTTTGGTTCTGGAGAAGTTGCTATATCAGACCAATCATATGTATATGGGCTATTACCTCCAGTGGCATCATTTAATGTTATGGTTCCATCTGTTCCGCCAAAACAATTTATATCAGTTTTAGATGCTAACGTGAGTTTTGGACAAGGAATATTTACTGAGGCTGTTGTTATTGCTTTTGATTCTGGTTTACAACTTGAGTTAGTATATTCCAGCGATGAAGTACTAACAATCTGGCTTCCACAAATTGTACTTGATGGAGCTAACTTATAATTTAAAGTAATCTTCTCTGAATTTAATATATCTATATTCCAATTAATTTGTTGTCCTGATTGAGTGGCTACACCTTTTGATGCCGTGATATCGCTTATAGTATATCCACTAGGAACAGTCTCTTTTTCAACTAAATTTTGTGCAACCCAAGTCAATTGTGTTGCGATATTGTTATAGATATTTGTTAAATCAGACCCTTGATAAGTTATTGTAGCCTGATTTGTACCACCCTGAATCATATCGAGAGTATATTTTGCAATATTTCTTTGGCTTCCATTCGTATCAATATTTCCAGTGATACCTCCCAATAAACCAATTGCAAATATTTGATTATTATAGTCGACAGATGATATTGTAGTTTTTCTGGCAATATTTGCAGCTTCTATAGCTGTTGTGACACAGGTACTAGTTTTACTTGGAACACTACAAGGAATACTAGCTGTAGGTCCAGTTCTGTTAGTGATCCCATCAGTGAGAAAAACAATGCTTCTAGCTGTAGCACAATCAAATCGGCCATGACTGTTTAATTCAGTGCTTGCTTTTACAATTCCATCTTGCATGTTAGTATAATCTGTAGATGTCAGATTGTTTATTTTTGTAAAAAGAGCTGCTATTCCAGCACTATCCAAATAAGTAAGACCAATTTCTAATTTTCCTAAAGTACCATAAGATACGATTGCAACTCTATTATTTGGGTTTGATGATGCAGCATTAATAAATGATTTTGCAGCATCTTTTGCATATTGCATCGGTTTTTTGGTATCATTAGGAATTGTATAATTCATACTTTCCGATACATCTATCACTAGAATAACATCTGAGTTTCTGCTACCGGGGTTTGTACCGGTAATATCAAGTTTAACATCTATTATACCACAGTTTGTAGCACTATTTGTTACTGTTTTTAAAGGGGTTATTGTTTGTCCGAATGAAAAATTACTGAATAATATTGATAGTATTATTAAGCACCATTTTCCTTTATTTCCCATACAATTTTCAAGACAGTGTATAGTTTTTTTCATATAAAAATATTTAGAATGGAAAGAAAAAAAATCAAATAAATACTAATCGTTATTTGGTTTTAAAACGTAGGTATGCAAAATGATTTCAACCTTGTATGAGTTACATTTTGTTGAGGTCGCAATTATTTTATTGTTTGACCATTTAGCGAGGACTGTACCAACTGGAATCGTTAGTTTAGAATAAAAAGTCACTGATTCACCGGGATTAACAGTGATCTCTGTGATGACATTTTTCTGGGAATCCAGAAAAGCTGTATTCAAAAGTACATTGTTATTTGTTTCACTATCATCAGGATTTTTAGAAGTCGAATTAACATTTACAGACGACAAAGTATAGGTATCTGTAGATGAGCCGTTATTGGTAATTATCATGTTGTATAATACACCGCTGGCTGCTGCGCTGTCTACATATCCATCGTCTTCGACAATCAATTTTGCAGAACAATTGTTTGATTGTCCAAACGAAGAAAATGTAATAATAAATAAGATTAATGCAAAGTAAATAGTTTTCCCAAATGATTTAAATGTCGATGATTTATATTGTAAATTGGGGAAAATAAAATTGCAATCTGTGTTTTTTAAAGTAATGTTCAATTTCATAAATTTTTTTTAATGTTAATGTTAACTAATCAAAAAGGCATAAAATCTCATAATTCAGATTTAGCATTAGTCATATAATTTGATTTAGATTTGGGATTTAAAATCAAAAAATAAACTTTGAAAATTCAATTAGTAAATAGGTTTGCTATTTTCTGATTCAGATTTGGGATTTAAATCAAAAAAATGTACTCTAAAATGTAACTGGTTTGAAACCAATAGGTTTAATATCGCTTGGTTTTTGGTAAAAATTCAAACGTATATTCTTGAATCGTATCCAGTATAAAAATGAGTAGGTTTTTATTTTTATTTTGATTTCAATTTGGGATTAAATCAAAATGTTTGCTTATTAATTTGATTCAGATTTGGGAAGTAAATCAAAAAAATCTCATATTAAAATTTAACTTAAGTAGGTTTTAAATATTAGTGCTTATTTGGGTAAAAATCTAATATCTAACTTATCGTCAAATCAAATTTAGAAAGAATGTAATGAATTCAATATGTTTGTCCTTGAAAAGCCTAAATACTCGTTGAAGAGGTTTCGATGTAGGAATTTTTTTTGGAAAGAAACAAATTTTTTGTTAATTTTTTTGCTCGATATTAAAAATTTAACTTCTAGAAAACTGTTAATTATTTAAAAATTGATATAGTAAAATATATTTAACGTTGATAATAATGTAATAACATCGTATTTTTCTAGGTAAATACTTAATAATCAGCAGTATCCTAAAAAATTAATTTGTAATAATGTACTGTAATTTTTTAACCGCTATTTTAACAATAATATTGTAAAATAATAAATTATTTTTTGTATGTTGTTGGTTGTCAATTTATTGCGTAGTGGCTAATTAAGGGTTTAAATTCGTGATTTGAAATTAATAATGCACACATCAACGGAAAATTAAATCAAGTTTTCTAATCTTTTTTTGTAAATTGTATGTCTTAAACATTTTGAAGTGGATTTTCTACGAAAGAAGCACTATAGATTTCCCCCGTATTGATTAAGTGAGGTAATAATATAAAGTAACGATATATGAAAAATCTAATTTTAATTAGGCATGCAAAATCCAGTTGGGAAGCACCTTTGCATGATAAGGACAGACCGTTAACTTCACAAGGAATGCAAAGTGCTCATTTGGTATCTTCAAATATTAGTAATGATCTTCCAAAAACATATACAATTTGGAGTAGCACTGCTGAAAGAGCAATGGAAACGGCCTTGATATTTGCCCAGAATATAAATTATCCCCTAGAAAGCATCGGATATAAAGATGAGCTTTACACTTTTGATGAAAGAAAATTAGAAAAGGTTATTAAATTATATAGTAATGGTTATGATAACATAATTATTTTTGGACATAACGAGGCTATTACGAATTTTGTCAATAAATTTGGGGATATTTACATTGATAATGTGCCAACAGCTGGATTCGTTCATATAGAATTTGGCACTGATAGTTGGGAATCTATTAGTAATGGCAAAACAAAAAAAGTACTATTCCCTAGAGATTTAAAATAATTAAAAAGTGTTTGAACAAAAATATATTGACAGAGAGAAAAGCTGGTTAGCTTTTAATGCTCGGGTACTACAAGAAGCAGCAGACGATACTGTTCCTATATTAGATAGATTGCGTTTTATAGGGATTTTTTCAAATAATTTAGATGAATTTTTTAGAGTTAGATTCGCTGCAATCAGACGATTAAGTTTGAGTGGTATATCTGGGGAAAAATATTTTGGTGGAGTAACTGCACAACAATTAATTAAAGATATTACTAAGATTGTAATTCAACAACAATCAGAGAGTCTTAGGATTCTTAATAATATTGAAGAACGATTAGCGACCGAAAATATTTTTATTATCCATGAAAATGAAATTACTAAAGATCATGAGATTTTTTTAAAGGAATTTTTTATTCAAAAGCTAAGTCCCGAACTCGTTACTATCATTTTAAATGATTTAGCAGAATTCCCTGTTTTAAAGGATTCATTAGGATATCTTGCCGTAAAACTTGTGATGAAAAAGAATCAGGAAGTTCGGTACGCAATCATTGAAATTCCTAAAATGATTAATCGTTTTGTTGTTTTGCCTTCAAAAAATGAGAAACAATACGTTATGCTCATTGACGATGTAATCAGATTGCATCTCAGTAGTATTTTTAATATTTTTAATTATGAAAGCGTTTCGGCTCACATGATTAAAATCACAAGAGATGCACAACTTGATATCGATAGCGATTTGAGTAAAAGTATGCTCGAAAAAATATCTTCAAGTGTGAAAGACAGGAGAATAGGGGAGCCGGTACGTTTTATCTATGATCAGGAAATCGAAAAAGATACACTTAAGTTTTTTCTCGACAAGATGCATATCGATTCAACCGATAGTATTATTCCTGGTGGAAGATACCACAACAGGAGAGATTATATGGAATTTCCAAATCTTGGTAGATTTGATTTATTGTATAAAAAAAATGATCCACTTCCAATTCCAGGCTTGAGTTTGGAAGGAAGTATTCTAGAAAAAATCGCCAAAAAAGATTATTTATTAAATGCTCCCTATCAATCATTTTCTTATCTAATCAAATTTTTGCGCGAAGCAGCTTTAGATCCAAAAGTTACAACTATCAAAATTACATTATATCGATTGGCTAAAAATTCGCAAATTATTAGTTCATTGGTTAATGCCGCCAAAAACGGAAAGAAAGTGACTGTCCAAATTGAGTTGCAGGCTCGTTTTGATGAAGCTTCTAATATTTCCTATGCAGAGCAAATGCAAACCGAAGGGATTGAACTTATTTTTGGCGTTAAAGGATTAAAAGTACACAGTAAAATCTGTGTAATTGAAAGAAACGAGAAAAATAAAATCAAACGATATGGTTTTATTTCAACAGGTAATTTTAATGAATCTACAGCAAAAATTTATACAGACGTTACACTTTTCACCTGCCATCCACAAATTTTAAAAGACATTACCAAAGTTTTTGAATTTTTTGATATTAACTATAAAGTACAACGTTATAAGCATCTTATCGTTTCACCTCAATATACCAGAAGTCGTTTTATTAAATTAATTGATAGAGAAATACTTCATGCTTTAGCGGGTAGAAAGACCTATATGAAATTAAAAATGAACAGTTTGTCGGATCTACCTATGATTGACAAATTGTACGAAGCCAGTATGGCAGGGGTGAAAATCCAATTGCAAGTAAGAGGAATTTGTTCTTTAATTCCCGGAGTCAAGGGATTGAGCGAAAACATCGAAGCAATAAGTATTGTCGATAATTACTTGGAACATTCCAGAGTTTATATTTTTGGGAATGCAGGATTTACAGAAGTTTATATTTCTTCGGCAGATATAATGACTCGAAATATTGATGCCAGAGTTGAGGTTACCTGCCCAATTTATGATGAAGAGATTAAAAATGAATTGATAGACAATTTTGATATCGCCTGGAAAGGAAATGTAAAAGTAAGATATCATTCTTTTAAATTGGATAATAAATATAAAGTCAGAAATGATAGTCCAATTTTTAGAGCACAATTGGAAACCTATAAATACTATCAACGAAAAGTTGAGTTGATTGAAGAGTTGAAAGAAGATTAATAATAACATTAATAGAATTAAATTCTAAAAATATAAAATCGCATCCTAGAGAAATGATTAGACTTAAAAAATATGCCGCTATTGATATTGGATCGAATGCCATGCGTTTATTAATAACTAATATTGTAGAAGAAGATGATAAAGAACCACAATTCAATAAGAGTTCATTAGTTCGTGTTCCTATTCGTTTAGGACAAGATGCTTTTACGGTAGGAGAAATTTCTCCCGAGAACATTGAGCGTATGGTTGATGCTATGAAGGCTTTTAATTTGTTAATGAAAGTACATAAAGTCGAACGATACATGGCATTTGCAACATCAGCAATGCGTGAAGCTTATAATGCCAAAGAAGTCGTAGCATTAATAAGAAAAAAAGCTGATATTAAAATTGAAATTATTGATGGCAAAAAAGAAGCAGCCATTATCGCTTCAACAGATTTGCATCATTTATTAAAAACTGACGAAACCTATTTGTTTGTAGATGTAGGTGGTGGTAGTACTGAATTTACTTTATTTTCTAATGGTAAAATGGTTGCTTCCAGATCGTTTAAAGCCGGTACTGTTCGATTGTTGAATGAAATGGTTCATGATGTAGTTTGGGCCGAAATTGAAAAATGGATCAAACAAAACACTGCCGAATATGATGAGGTAACTTTGATCGGATCTGGTGGAAATATCAATAAATTGTTTAAAATGTCGGGTAAATTACAGGAAAAACCTTTGTCATACATCTATATCAATTCTCAATATTCTTATTTGAATTCTCTTACCTATGAGCAAAGAATTTCTCAATTAGGATTGAATCCCGACCGTGCCGACGTTATCGTACCTGCAACGAGAATTTATCTTAACGCCATGAAATGGAGTGGTGCCAGACAGATTTATGTCCCAAAAATTGGACTCTCCGATGGTATTGTGAAGGCAATGTATTACGGGAAGATTTAGATTTTGAGTTGCTGAGGTTCTAAGTTCTAAGTTTCTATGTTTTTTATATTAGAATTTTTTGAAATTATAAAAAGAGGTTATCTGAATGGAAAAGGATAACCTCTTTTTTTTAAATATGATGTTAGCTGGCCATGTTTTGTTTTAATATGTCAATCTAAATAAGATAAGATTTTGATTCTCCTCATTGATATTCTCCAATTTTTTAAAATTTAATTTTTGAACAAGTTTGATTGAATTTCGATTTTCTTTATGTATTAATGCATCAATTGTTTTTACTCCAAGTATTTGATTGGCATATTCAATGACTTTTTTAATAGCTTCTAACATAATTCCGTTTCCTTGATATTCTGTCAAAAGCTCATATCCAATTTCACAATTTTTTTTATCTTTTGAAAAGTCAAATAAACAAATTGTACCAATGAGTTTTTCTTTTCCAGTCATTAAAATTGCCCAATAATAGGATTCGTTATTTTTGATATTTTCGTTTATATTATTGATGAAGTTTAAAGCATCACCTAATGTTTTGCTTGGCTTTCTGTCAAGGTATTTATTAATTTGTGGATCAGTACGCAATTGAAATACTTCTTCAGCATCTTCTTTTGAAAGTTGTCGAAGCGTTAATCTTTCAGTTATTAATGTCGGGAAAATTCCAGTGTCCTTTAGCATTTTTTTTATAATGTTTCGTTACAATGTCTTCAGAACAAATATAATACAAATGTAAATATACTTCTCGCAGTCTCCATTTTAGCAATATCTTGTTAGCCGTTCGTTATTTCTTTTTTTAATAAATATTATTATCACCAAGGAACTTCGCCTGTTTCTGGATTATTTTCTTCACTAAAAAATTTGCCTGTTGGTCCATCTTTGTCAATCAAAGCATATTTTACTATTCGCTTTCCGGCATCTTCTAAAGTTCCAGTTCCTCGATGTCCGTTGAAATCTGTTTTAGTATATCCTGGGCAAACTGCATTAACTTTGAAAGCAGTATCCTTCAATTCGTAAGCCAATACGACTGTGTACATATTTAAAGCAGCTTTTGATGAAAGATAAACAGCACCTTTGTAATCATAATATTTATAGGCAGGATCACTATGCAAAGTAATTGAGCCTTGGCTTGATGTTACATTGACTATTCGTGGCTCGGGAGATTTTTTTAATAAATCAATAAATGCTTGCGTTAATCTGACAGCGCTGTAAACATTTGCATCATAAGTTTCTTTGAATTGGTCAATAGTGGCATCCAGAGCTGTTTGTGGATAACCACCATAAATTCCGGCATTATTAATGAGAATGTCCAATGTCTTCGTTTTCTTTCCAATTTCGGTACGAGCCTTTTTTACAGATTCGTCATTTGTTACATCGAGTTGAATAACTTCTACATTTGTTATTCCCTCTTCTTTTAGTTTCTCAATCGCTTGTTTTCCTTTTTCTAAATCACGGGAACCTAAATAAACATAAACTCCTGTTTGGGCAAGTTGTCTTGCAACTTCTAAGCCAATGCTTTTATTGGCACCTGTTACTAATGCTGACTTCATACTTTTTTTATTTTAAATTAATGGAGTAGTAAAAGTAGCGTGCTAAAAAACAGTTGAAATGGACAAATCACTTTATTTACCTGACAAATCTTGACTGTGCATAAATTCACTTATGCTTTTTCCTGTGCTTTTTTTAAAAAACCTTGAAAAATAATCAGGGTCGTTAAACCCTAATTCATAGGCTAATTCTTTAACAGAAAGATCAGAATAACGCAGTTTCTTTTGGGCTTCCAATATCAAACGATTAGTAAAAAAATCCTTTGGTGAAATACCGGAATGGTCTTTTACAAGCCGATACAAACTGTTTGGAGTTAAACATAATTTGTCAGCAATCGTATTTATAGATGGTTGCTCAGTAAGGTTTGATTCTACTACCAATTTGAATTCAATAAACTTTGATAGATTTGTGTTTATAGTAGTAGTTGATTCATTTTGCTTGAAATAAGCACTGTTCAATTCTGATAATAGCAAATTTAGATAAGCCAATATTATTTCTGTGTCCGTAGGATGTTTATCTACGTGAATTAACTGATTTAGAATTTCAAAAACTTTTCTTATCCTTTCTCTCACAGAATTATCAAATTTTATAGTTTGTGAGTTTAAAGGATTAACTAAAAAAGGAAAACTTTGAGGTAGCAAGGCTAATGTGTTTTCATCGAATAGTACTTTGAAATATTTAAGATTGTCCGTTTTTGAAGGAGGAACAAAAATTTGATTAGGTACTGCAAAAAGCAAATCTCCATCAGCAATTGTAATGTCCTGTAAGTCTAAATTATAAGTTATAGAGCCTTTTTCTATTAATACAAAAAAGTAAGAAGTCAATCTGCGGGGTTGAAGCTTTTTTTGTTCAATATCAGACGAAACGTAAGGATTATCGTTTGAGTTAATCTTTACTTTCAACTTCTCGTTCTGTAAACTCTCAGACTTCTTTTGTGCTTTTTGCATGTGACTTAAAGTTTGTATTTTTTATTTGAGTATCAATTTTTCTGTATTTTCTTTCTCTTACTTTTGAATCTTTTATTATTTGTAAAGATGTTAATGGAGTACATCATTCCATTATTATCAAGACTAAAATTATGAAAATTATTATTTGTATTAACGTTAAAAACAGCAATTTACGTATGCCAATTAAAGATGTTTTTTTTCAGATGGTTATTTAACAATTGTTGCTTCTAGTTCAACTTTTAGCGTCTCAAAAAGACTTTTGACTTCCAATACTGTGGAAGATTGTTTTATCTCATTCTTGGTTATCCAATTTTGGATAATGTCAAAATTTTCAAAAAGTTCGGAGTTTGAGGTGGTATAAATATTTAGACGAACAATATTTTTTAGTTCAAAATTAGCTTCCAGAATCACTTTTTCTAAATTTTTAATTGTATCGACCAATTGTGAGCGCATATCTTTGTCGCTTGAAATGCCTTCGTCATTTATTGCTGTTTGTCCGGAAACAAATAGAGTACTTTCAGCATTTTTTACTTCTACTGCCTGAACGTAATTTCTTGAGTCTTGCCAACCCCAAGGATTGATGATTCTTTTTTCCATTTTTAAAATTGTTTGAATTGTTGCATAATTATTTAATGCAAAATTCAGACTACTTTGTGGAATATGATAGTGACTGAGATCACTTTTATTTTTTGGTGGCTCTGTATAATCTGCTCAATGTTTCTCTTGAAACTCCCAAATAAAGAGATAATACTGATTTTGGAATTCTTTGAATAAGAGAAGGGTAGAGTTGTATGAATTCTTCATATCGTTTTCTGGGTGATAAAGTAAGAAGTGATAAAATTCTTCGTTGATTGGCAATATGTCCTTTTATTGATTTGTCAAGGAAATAATTTGATAAATGGTATTTTTCTAAAACGCTCAAATAGTTATCATAACTTAAACTATAAATTTCGGTATCTTCAAGACATTGGAGTGTCAATGTTGCTTTTGTTTGGTTATAAAATGCGGAAAAATCGGTTTCCCACCAGTTTTCAAAAGCAAAAGATAAAATAAACTCCCTGGCTTCATTATCAAAATAGGAAAGCTTGACTAATCCAGAAAATATGAAATAAACATCCTGAACCGTATCATTTTCTTTGATGATAAAATCTCTTTTGCTATATTTTTTATAGTGAAAGTAGCTCTTTAATTCAACGAATTCTTCATCTGCTAAATTATTAAATAGGTCAATATCTGTTTTTAAAAAGTTGCTCATATTTTAGTGTAGTAGCTAGTCTAATTAAAATTTTCTCGAAATTGTAACGGTGAAATTTTAGTTTTTACCTTGAAAAGTTTACTAAATGATTGTGGATGTTCAAACCCCAATTCGTAGGCAATCTCACTTACCGTCAGGTCGGTTGTTGATAATTTTTCTTTTGCTTTTTCAATTAACTTTTCGTGAAGATGTTGTTGCGTAGTTTGTCCTGTTAATGTTTTAAGCAAACTGCCTAAATAGTTGGGCGATACGTTTAGTAGGCCTGCAATGTATTGAGCCGTGGGTAAACCTTTGTTTACCAAACTATCATTATTAAAATAGTCGTTAAGGACATTTTCTAATCTTTCAAGTATCTGATGACTACTTTTCTTTCGGGTTATGAATTGGCGTTGGTAAAACCGTTCGCAATAATTAAGAAGCAGTTCTATTTGTGCAATGATGATGTTTTGGCTGAATGTATCAATGTTGGAATGATATTCTCTTTGGATATTCAGGAAGATGTCTGTAATAACAGTTTCTTCTTTTTCTGAAAGGAAAAGAGCTTCATTTACAGCATAGCCAAAAAAATCGTATTGTTTTATGTTTTTTGCCAAAGACGTTTTCCAAATAAAATCGGGGTGAATGAACAATAGGAACCCTGTCGGTTTTACTTTGGGTTTTTCAACTGTAAGATGTACCAACTGCCCCGATGCCACAAACGACAGCAAGCCTTCATCAAAATCGTACTGTTGCTGTCCGTAACGAAATTTACCTTGAATGTTACGCTTTAGTCCAATAGTATAAAAATTTTGTACCCAACTGATTTCCTTTTCTTCGGTCTGATATTCCACCAAACCATAATCAACCAAACTAACCAATGGGTGCTCGGGTTTCGGTAAGCCACTCCTTTTGTGAAACTCACTAATAGTATTGAATGTATGTATGTTTTTACTTTTCATTTCTTGTTCAAATTTAGAAAAAAGAGATAGACGATTATCGTCCTATCTCTTTTTTTAGTTGAAGAATTTAGAAGTCAGTTGATTTGCTTAATGTTTCGTTCGCACTCAATTCATTTTGTAAAATTCCGATTTTGTTATTTGCCATTCCGAAAGAGTCGCTACCCATAAAGAAGTGCAAAGGCGGATTTTCGCTTTCTGCTAATTGAATAAAAGCAAGTGCCGCTTTTTCAGGGTCGCCCGGTTGGTTGCCGATAATTTGGGTATCGTGTATTACTTCCAAATCTCTTGCTTCTTTGTATTCCACAATCGGATTTTCGGCAAGGCGAAGTGAACCTTGTAATAGAAAATTTGTTTTGAAATACCCCGGGTAAACAATCGTTGCTTTAATTCCTAAAGATGTTGCTTCTGCCGAAAATGCTTCGGTTAAACCTGCAACGGCAAATTTTGTGGCGTTGTAAATTCCCCAACCCGGGAATGCACCCAAAAATCCTGCAATGGAAGAAATGTTGATGATGTGTCCTGATTTTTTGTTGCGTAAATGAGGCATTACATTTCTCATCACATTCAGCAAA
>NZ_DATIDY010000204.1:0-6928 GCF_035456085.1 Flavobacterium sp. | reverse complement strand
TATGTCTTTTTTCTTTTTCTTCAATGTTTCTATTAATTTATTGATGAAAATTCGCTTCATCCAACCTTCAAAACTTCCCTCAAAATTGTATTGCTCTATTTTTTGAAAAACGATAACAAAAGCTTCCTGAAAAACATCTTTAGCGTCATCTTCATTCCGCATATATTTTAGGCAAAGACCATACAGCACAGGAGAAAACAGCTGATAAATTTTTAGCTGAGCTCCCCTGTCGTGTTCTACACATTTTCTAATATATTGGTCTAATTCCTCTTTCAAGAATTTGTAGTTTGCTTTGTATTTTTACTCTTTTAGTTCTCTGAAAATTGGTTGTAATCATCCTTCTTCTCTTTGTAAACCATTTCGTGTTCGTCTAAAAACACGTTTTGATTCTCATCAATTTCCCAAAAATAATCTACAAAAATAGGCTTCTGTTGGATACGATTATCAAAATTATTCCTTTTATAATCAACGGGTTGGATCTCTCCCTCATCAGTATATATAAAAATTTTCCAAGCCCAACTTTCCATCGCTTCTTTTCTGGAAATTCTTCTAAATCCTGCATCATCATACGTGCATGAAGAAACCGTGAAAATCACCAAAAGAATAAAAAATATATTTTTCATAATATTAGCATTTATAATTTTTAACAATCATTGGGGGAATTCACTAATATCATCGTCAAAACAGACTAATGACGCTTATCTATTAACTATCAAACTGTTAGTTTTAAAAAAAAGTATATTTTATGCTTAAAATTTACTTAAGATTTAGTTTGCAATTCGGCAATTTTGTCTTTAATAACTTTTTTGAATGCAATAATATTTGGAGTTTGATCTGTTGTATTATCGTTGTCCAAATAGATTTTGGTAACAACTCCTGCTTGGCTCCACTCAAAGTAAACGCCGCCTTGATGATGGCTGTCTGGTGTTCCAAATGTTTTGGTTTGCCCTTTCAAATCTTTTATTTCAGAAGGAACTTTGGCAACAAAACCAGCAAAATCATCTCTATAACTTAATGCTTTATAAGTCGATTTATTAAAATTAGAAGAGATATCACCCACATTTAAATATTTCAATACTTTTTGATTTTCGATTCCAAAAAATTGTTGGCAATCTCCATTACACTGAATCGCAGACATATCCACATAATAATTACCCACAATGGCATAATCAGCAACCTTATTTACTTTAGAAAACAGAATTGGCTTATTTGATTTTGGAAGCACAACATAATCCGTAGGATACGTAATTACGGTGATATCTATTTCGTTTTCTCCTGGCTCAGTTTCGTAATATTCTACCAGAATTTGACAATCATTTTGAATAACTGATTGAATTTTTATTGCATATCCGCCTGTAGGTTTTGGGCCGGACGAAAGTGCTAAAAGTCTTTTTTGAGTAAAATCAGGTAAGGGTACTACGTCATAAGTAGGGCAAGTGGTAAATACTTTTTGAAAATCCTCATTCGAGTTAATGATGTAGTACGTTGGTTTGATTGGGTTTTCCTTGAATTGTCCACAAAAATTAAAACTCTCATAAGCAACATTGGTAACCGTACCACAATCTTGGTTTGGATCCACATTGTCCAATGAATCTGTGCAGGAATAGAAACTCAGAGCGACAAACAGTATTGAAATTAAATTCTTCATGTTTTTTGTTATTTAATATTTGGTTATAATTAATAGATGATGTTTTATTAAAAAGGTTGCGTGATGATGTAAAAAAAAGTTAAATTGTTCATTTAGCATTAGATTTCTAATTATTCGTGAAATTTCATTTTTAAAAATTAAGTACTACGTATTAATGCGTACTTTTGCCTTTTTAAAAAGAAAAAACATGGCAACAATTCTTCCTTTATTAATCGTTTTTATTATCGCGTTTGCAATAGGCATATTCATTGGTAAACTTATTTTTTCTGCCCGTTTTCAATCAGAGAAAGTAAGCTTAGAAGAGAAATTGCTAGCACTTAATTCACAACTGATTCAGCAGAAAGAGCAATTTTTAACAGATAAAAATGCTTTCGAAAAACAACTGGAAGCCGTCAATGCCGAAAAAGAAAATATCCGAAATGAGAAAGACAGTTTGGCAATTCAACTTTCTAAAAAAGAAGTGGATTTTGAAAATCTTTGGGAACGCAACAAAGAACAAAAAGATGAAGTAGAGAAACTTCAGGAGAAATTCACCAAAGAATTTGAAAATCTTGCCAACAAAATATTAGAAGAAAAATCGAATAAATTCACGGAGCAAAACAAAGAAAACATAAAAAATATCTTGACTCCGTTGCAAGACAAAATTCAGTTATTTGAAAAAAAAGTCGAGGACACTCACAAAGAAAGTATCGACTACCATGCCGCTTTACGCCAACAAATAATTGGATTGAGCGAAATGAATCTTCAAATGAGTAAAGAAACCCTCAATTTGACTAAAGCCCTAAAAGGCGATAGCAAAATGCAGGGAAACTGGGGCGAATTAGTTCTGGAAAGAGTTTTAGAAAAGTCTGGTCTGGAAAAAGGACGCGAATACGAGGTACAACAAAGTCATCTCAGAGAAGATGGTAATCGCGTATTTCCTGACGTTGTTATCAATTTGCCTGACGGAAAAAAGATGATTGTCGATTCTAAAGTTTCTTTGGTCGCGTATGAAAAATACATCAATGAAGACGATGATGAAGCAATGAAAACTCGTTATTTGAAGGAACATGTCAACTCGATAAAACTTCACGTTGAACAATTAGGGAATAAAAATTATCATGATTTATACCAGATAGAAAGTCCCGATTTTGTTTTGCTTTTTATTCCAATGGAACCCGCTTTTGCAATTGCACTCAATGAAGACACTTCGTTATACAACAGGGCTTTCGAGAAAAATATTGTGATTGTTACACCTTCTACTCTATTGGCTACATTGCGTACTATTGACAGTATGTGGGCCAACCAAAAGCAACAGGAAAATGCTTTTGAAATTGCCAGACAAGCCGGTGCTTTATATGATAAATTTGAAGGCTTTGTGGCCGATTTAATAAAAATTGGCAAGAAAATCGAGGAAAGCAAAGCTGAATATCAGGGAGCTATGAATAAACTCGTTGAAGGAAAAGGAAACTTAATCATCAGCGTTGAAAAACTTAAAAAAATGGGTGCCAAAGCCAAAAAAGCACTGCCAGAAAGTATTATAAAAAGAGCTGAAAACGATGAAAATTCTCTTTTAAACTAAATTATAATTTTAAAAATAACTAACTCATACAACAACACAAATCGTTCTCTTTACCCCTTAAATTATGGACAAAATTTACAAAACAGTTTCTTCATCACATGTTAGTATTTCAGTATTGATGTTGCCGTCACACACCAATTTTAGCGGAAAAATTCATGGAGGTTATATTTTATCACTTTTGGATCAAATTGCTTTTGCCTGTGGATCTAAATTTTCAGGAAATTATTGTGTAACCGCTTCGGTAGATACTGTGAATTTTTTAAAACCAATTGAAGTTGGAGAACTTGTAACCATGAAAGCTTCGGTAAATTATGTGGGCAGAAGTTCGATGATTGTAGGTATTCGCGTTGAAGCAGAAAATATTCAGACAGGGCAAAAAAAACATTGTAATTCTTCTTATTTCACAATGGTTGCCAAAGATAATGAAGGCAATAGCGTACCAGTTCCAGGTTTAATTTTATCCAATTTTGAAGATATCAAACGTTTTTGTAATTCGATAAAACAAATTGCCCTAAAAAAGGAGCACGAAATTCATGAAGAAGAGTTCAATTATACTTCGAAAGAAACACTGGAAAACCTGAAAAAATACAATATTCAAATAGCTTTAGATTAGTATTTGCAAAAGGATTATAATTCATTTTACAAAGCCAATATGAGAAAGTTTCTTTTCATATTGGCTTTTTTTTTTGGCGCAACTTTAAGACTGTTTCGATAAAAAAATCGTAACTTTAAGTATAACCTTTAATAGAAAAAATTATGAATAAATTTACTCTATTAGCCCTCTTTTTCGTCCTCTATCCCATTAATGCACAAAACAAATTTAGCTCATCCAAATGTGTTATTTTCTTTGAAGCGTCTGTGCCTTTATTTGAAGCTGTTGAAGCCAAAAATGAGAATGTGGACGGTACTTTGATCCCCGATAAAAGCGAAATAACTTTTACTGCTGTCATCAAAAAATTTCAGTTTAAAAGAAATCTGATGCAAGAACATTTTAACAACAATTACCTTGAAAGTGATCGTTATGCTAAGGCTACTTTTAAAGGAGTTATCGAAAAATTTGATTTGAAAGTAGTCAACGAAACCGAAAAAGATTTTTTGATAAAAGGAAAGCTAACGATTCACGGCCAAACCCGAATGGTTTCTGTAATTGCAAAAATTAAGAGAGTCGGAAACGGAATTCAGATAAACTCGAATTTTACATTGAACACGGATGATTTCAAAATTGAAATCCCAAATATGGTAGTTGCTAAAATTTCAAAAAAAGTAAACACTCAGCTCGTTTGTATTTTGAACTAAGTGTCTTTATTGACGACAGATTTTCAGTGTGCTATTGAGGTTTCTAAATTGAAATCTAAAACCTTGCTTTTTTATTTTATCCGAAGAAACTCTTCTGCCGGTCAAAACAATGGTAGCCATTTCTCCAAAATACAATCTGATTACAAAGGCTGGAACATTTGGCAACCAAATTAAATAACCATACGAATTTGCCAATGCTTTACAGAAAATTAAATTTGTAGTGCTATCATTAATGGTAGCATTGTAAGGCCCTGTCATTTTGTTGTTTTCCATAGCTTCAATGTACATCATACACAAATCATGCACATGAATCCAAGGCACATATTGTTTACCAGACCCCAATGCAGCGCCCAGTCCACGTTTAAAGAGGGCATTCAGTTTCTTTAAAATTCCTTCATTTTTACCCAAAACTAGCCCAGTACGAATTTTTACGGTACGAATACCTAAACCGGTTATTAAATCAACCGATTTTTCCCATTCCTGACAAACAGTTCCAATAAAATCATTGGCTGGCAAAGTCTCTTCAGTACAAATTCCTTCGCCATCAATAGCGCCATAATATCCTATAGCCGAAGCAGAAACAAAAGCTTCTAATTTTTTATTATGTTTTTTTAGAACTTCTGCTATTAATTCCGTGGATTTTACTCTACTATCGATGATAGCCGCTTTCCTTTTATTGGTCCATCTTTTCTCAGTTAAGTTTTCTCCTGCCAAATGAATGATATAATCAGCATTCAAAATAGCTGCTTCCTCAATATTTTGTGTGCTAACATCCCAAATATAATATGAAATTTTATCTGTATTTGGTCTGCTGTTTCTGGTAAGAATCGAAACTGTATAACCTCTTTCCAATAATTTTTTGGTGAGATACCTTCCTATAAAACCGGTACCACCTGTTATCAAAACATTTTTTCCCATGAATTATAAATTAGTGAAAATCAATTAGAATACAAAGATAAGCCAATGGTTTTCTTAAGATTACTAATAAGAAGTTAAACGTAAGCGCATTAAACACAAATTAAACTTAAAATGATGATTTTTTAGTAGTTAGAAACAAAATCTGGCTCTTCGTTCTATCTTTTTTTAAAAGAAAAAAATGCTAAAACTATTTTACACCAAACTCTGTAAATATTCAACTATTATATTATTTAGAACGCGTTGGGTGAAATTATTTTTTACCACATGTTACTATGTGGTTAATTTTTTCAATTTACAGAATTTCACCCAACGGGTTATTTAGAAATTCCATTTTTATAAGCAGCTATTGCCCTATCTCTTGCAAAAGCATGGTCTACCATAGGTTGTGCGTAACCCAAATCGAATTCAGGAATCCATTGGCGAATGTAAATTCCGTTTTCATCAAATTTTTTGAGCTGAATATCTGGATTAAAAACTCTGAAATAAGGAGCAGCATCACAGCCTGTTCCTGCAGCCCATTGCCAGTTTCCTATATTTGCAGACAAATCGTAATCCAACAGTTTTTCGGCAAAGTAAGCCTCGCCCCATTGCCAGTTGATTAGTAAATGTTTGCATAAAAAACTTGCTACCACCATACGCACCCGATTGTGCATATATCCCGTAGCATTGAGTTGACGCATACCCGCATCAACCATAGGATAACCTGTAGTTCCTGTACACCAACGCTGGAAATCTTCTTCATTATTGCGCCACTGAATTCCATCATAAGCTGATTTGAAATTATGACTTACTACTTTTGGGAAGCTAAACAAGATTTGCATAAAAAATTCTCTCCATATCAATTCGCTTAGGAAAACATCATTTTTTCGGGCTGCCCAATTTACTAACTTTCGGATACTCACAGTACCAAAACGCAAATGTGGTGAGAGGTAAGATGTACTATCAACAGCTGGAAAATCACGCGTTTGGTGATAAATACCAATTTGCTTTAAATTATAAGGTTTAACTTTCATATCACTTTCCTGAAAACCTATTTGGTCTAAAGTTGGGAAATCAAAATGGCCTTGGTAAAAATTGGAGAAGTAATTCTCAGCATCATATTCTGTAATCGGAGCTATTGATTTGTATTTTTCTAACCATTTATTTTTATATGGAGTATAGATGGTATATGGTAATCCGTCTGGTTTGGCGATTTCTTTTTCCTCAAAAATCACTTGATCTTTAAAAGAAAAAAAAGAAGCATTATTCGCTTTTGCTATTGTTTCAATTGCCAAATCTCTCTTTATGGCGTAAGGCTCATAATCTTTATTCAAAAAAACTGCCGAAACGGTGAACTCCTCGAAAAGCGATTTCCAAATCTCGATTGTTGTTCCTTTTTTTATTAAAAGTGAACTTCCAATGGCTTTGAGTTGCGCATTTACTTTTTGCAAAGATTCGTGTATAAAACTAACACGGGCATCATTTTTTGGCAAATTAGTCAGAATATCATCGTCGAAAATAAACAA
>NZ_DATIDY010000203.1:0-14943 GCF_035456085.1 Flavobacterium sp. | reverse complement strand
GTTTAAGTAATAATTTCAAAAGTAGCAGAAGTAAAGCAAAAATTATGCAATCATTAACGGTTTTTTATGATAAAATGATTTTAGTAGTGAATTTTAATGTGTAAATAGATTTATTGGTGTTTTTATGTCCTTCTTTGTAAGGAAATAAAAATGTATTTTGTACTCTTGTAAAGCCTAACAAAAAATCTAACCTATGAAAATAAAATTACTTGTCTTTTTACTTTTCGCCTGTTTCAAATCTTTCATCCATAGCCAAAATCTTCCTCCTTATGTCCCTACAAATAGTTTGATTGCTTACTATTCCTTTACTGGAAACTCAAATGACATCAGCGGAAATGGATATAATGGTACTGCAACTGGAACGATTTTGACAACAGATAGAAATGGAAATGCAAACTCTGCTTATAGTTTTGATGGAGTATCAAGTTATATTGATGTAGCCATAGCCACCATTCCACAAAATAATTCTCCAAGAACAATCTCAGGTTGGTTCAAAACAAATTCTCCTAATTATACCGAAAATAACTATAGCGCTATATTTAATTACGGAAGTTTATCTACATCTCAAAGATTTGCACTTACTATTTATTCCAAAGGTTATCTTGATTTTATAACTGGCTCTGATTTTTCTAATAATGATCCTGGAGCACAAAATAATTATTTAGATAATGTTTGGCATTTTGTGACTGTAACCTATGATGGTACAAAGGTTTCATTGTTTATTGATGGAATCTATGTTACTGGAGCAAATATAACTTTAAACACAATTAATAAAACTTTCAGAATAGGAAAACGAATAACTGGAGATACTTATAATGAATATTTTAAAGGTTCAATAGACGATATTGGAATTTGGAATAGAGCGTTGACTCCAGCCGAAATTAGTCTTTTGTATACTTCTGAAGGCAATAATTATCAATTCACCTTAATTCCTGATTCAAATTTTGAAAATAAATTAATAGCCTTAGGAATTGATTCTGGTGTTCCTGATGGAAAAGTGCTTACTGCCGATATAGCTTTCATAACTGATTTAGATGTTTCTAATAGTAATATATCTGATTTAACCGGTATTCAGGATTTTTTATCTTTAAACAAATTATTTTGTGGAAGTAATCAATTAACAAGTATTGATGTTTCTAAGAATACAAATTTAAAACTATTATCCTGTGGATCTAATCAACTGACAAATTTGGATATTTCTAAAAATATAGAATTAACCTATTTATCATGTTCAATTAACAAATTAACGAATTTAGATGTTTCCAAAAACACTGCGTTAACTAATATATTTTGCCACACTAATTTATTAACGAATTTAAATGTCTCAAATAATCCAAGTTTAATTGAGATAGTTTGTGCTAATAACCAATTAAAGAATCTTAATGTTTCAATGAATAACTCTTTAATATCTTTTAATTGTGCCGGAAATCAATTAACAAATTTAGATATAAGTAAAAATAGTGCTTTAAACACTTTAGATTGTGCTGGAAATCAATTAACTAATTTAGATGTAAGTAGAAATACTGCTTTAATTACTTTAAGTTGCTATTCAAATCAATTAACCAATTTGGATGTAAAAACAAACACTGCCTTAACAAAATTAGATGCTGGTTCAAACCAGATCAGTACTTTGGATGTAAGTAAAAATACCGCTTTAACATTTTTGGGATGCAATACCAGTCTATTAACCACTTTGGATGTAAACAATAATACTGCATTGACTCTCCTAGATTGTCGTGAAAACAAATTGACCTCCTTGGATGTTTCTAAAATCACTACTTTAATAGAGTTGTATTGCCAATCTAATCAATTAACAAATTTAGATGTAAGCAAAAATAAAGCTTTGGAATTTTTAAATTGTTCAAAAAATCAACTAGCAGATTTGAATGTAAACGTAAATACAGCTTTGGTTGGTTTATATTGTAATTCTAACCAATTAACTAATCTAAATTTGAAAAATGGTAACAATTCTAAACTTATATATCTAAATTTTACAAAAAACCCAAATCTAAGTTGTATTCGAGTTGATGATATTAATTATTCTGATACTAATTGGTCTACCAAAAAAGACGCAACTGCAAGTTACAACACTAATTGTACTCCTTCTTTTGCTGCTATTCCTGATCAAAATTTTGAACAAAAGTTAATTGATTTAGGAATTGACACTGATGGTTTAAACGGAAAAATTACTGTTGCAAACATAAACTCAATTACCACTTTAGACCTTTCTAACAGTAATATTAAAGACTTAACCGGAATTGAAAATTTTACAGCCTTAAATATTTTAGACTGCAGTAATAATCAACTTGTTTCTTTAGATCTTTCAAAAAACACTAATCTTCAAATTCTTTATGTTACAGGTAATCCACTGGTGTATTTAAATTTGAAAAATGGAAACAATCAGAACCTAATTGTGGCATCACTAACTAGTAAAAAATTGACCAGCACAGGAGGAACAAATTTTTTAGGAATCACCACTTTAGGTTGTGTGAAAGTTGACAACGCCGCTTACTCAAACGCGAATTGGTCTAAAATTAAAGAAGCAACCACTGTCTATTCGGAAACCTGCACTTTGGGACTAGAAGAATCTGAATTTAGTAAAGCCGTTGTTTATCCAAACCCAACAAAGGGCGAAATAAACATTCTACATATTTCATTAGAAAAAGCAACTGTTTATAATGCTTTAGGACAATTGGTCAAAAAATTTAATTTGGATTCAAGCAAAACCGATAATAAGATCAATTTATCTGAACTTCCAAAAGGAATTTATTATATATACTTAATTAATCAGAACTCGGCTTCTGTTAAAAAAGTTATAGTAGAATAATTATATTGCTTATTAAAACAAAACCTCATTCTCATTGATTTGAAAATGGGGTTTTGCTTTTTAGAATACTTTAATGATTCAAAATTCCAAACTATTTAATGCTCTCATGTCGTCAGACTTTTCTCTAAATATTATTCTATTCAAAACTATAAGAACCCAGCTTTGTAATCCTATTTCAACCAATTTGCGCTTTTTTAACGACAAAAATTATTCTCAGAAAAGTGAAAAGAAAAGGAGTCCTGATGCCAGTTAAATTTATTATGAAATCATTATTTTTTTTATAAAAAACAAGTTGAAAAAATAAATTTTGTTATAAAAATAAAATTATTAGCAATTTTATGATTTTATTTGTAAGAAAATAAAATATTTTTTGTACAATTGCGAATAAACTCAAACCCCCATTTATGATACAAAACTACTTTTTTTTAAAAAATATTTCTTCTTAAAAATTGACACTCTTTCTTGTCAATAACTCATATCTCATCTTTAAATATCAATTGTCTTGATTTACATGGCAGTGCCTTTTATCTGTTGCGTTCTAGTAAATCTTGATAATTTAAAATGAAGTGAAATATTGTTATACTATTCAAAATCCCAATAATCCCCCCTCTTTATGAAAACAAAATTACTTTTATTATTGCTCTTGCTGATCGGAGTAAATTCGTTTGCCCAGACAAACTTAGTCCAAAACGGCAAACTAGAAACGTGGACAAACACCACCACCCCTGAGAATTGGACAGTTGAAAATACTGTTACAAAAACAAATGCCTTCTACGTGAATGAAACAACGAGTGCTAAACTTTCTATTACTGATAAAACATTAGCTCCCAAAATCCTAACCAAAGTTCCCATGACTGCTGGTGTTACATATACTATAAAGTATAAATATAAATATGTAAATACTAATTACAGCGGTATGCATCCGATTACTTTAAATATAAGCCAAAACGGCGCATCCAATACTTTATCAAATAATACTTTTGCGACCAATAACAATTGGACTCAAAATGAAGCAACTTTTACTGCGGACCAAAACCTTTCTTATGATTTGAGTATTTCATTATTCTCTTTTGATAACCTAAGTTTTCAAGTTTTAATAGACGATGTTAAAGTTTACGTAAAAGGAACAGAAGAATATACTCTTATTCCAGATACAAATTTTGAAAAAAGACTTATTGCTTTGGGATTAGATGATGTGGCTGATGGAAAAGTATTGACTCCAGATATAATGTCAGTTACTCAATTAAGTGTTAGCTCTAATTCTATTAGCAACTTAACAGGTATTGAGGGATTTTCCAGTTTAACAACCTTAAATTGTAATTTTAATAATATCACAGCTTTAGACCTTTCAAAAAACCCCTTGTTGACTACTTTATCCTGTAGGATGAACAAATTAAACACTATTGATGTGTCAAAAAACACTTTGTTAACCTCACTAGATGTTTATTCTAATAATTTAAATGTTTTAACTCTTTCAGCAAATAAAGCACTCAACTATTTAGATTGTTCTTCAAATAAATTGACAGCATTAGATATATCAAATAATCTAAATTTATTGACCCTAATTTGCTCTCGTAATACTCTTGGAGCTTTAGATATCACAAAACATATCGCCTTACAAAATTTAGAATGCACATATACAGGAATTCAAACATTAGATGTAAGCAATAACTCAAATTTACTTACACTAACTTGCGATGGAAACAGCATAAAAACATTAGATGTTAGGAATAGCCCTAATTTGACTTCTTTAAACTGCGAAAATAATTTATTGACTACTATTGATGTAACCTCAAATCTAGCGCTTAAATATTTAAACTGTGGTAACAATGGCAGTAGTGGTAATAAGATTTCAACATTAGATCTTTCAAAAAACACTAGCTTAACCGAGTTAATGATTCGACAACTTTCTACTTTATCAAATATAGATGTAAGCAAAAATGTCGCTCTAAAAAAAATAGATTCTTGGTTAAGCAATTTGCAATCATTAGATGTGTCAAACAACGTATTGTTAGAAACTTTAAAATTTTCTCAAAATAAGGTTACAACTTTAAATCTTAATACAAACAAACTCCTAAAAGAATTAGATTGTAGTTCTAACTTATTAACAACGTTGGATCTTAGTAATAATAAAAATTTAGTTAATTTAAATTGCTTTTCTAATAATCTAAGCAGTCTAAATGTACAAAACGGAAATAATTTAAATTTAATTTCTCCTTCTTTTAAAAACAATGTAAATCTAAACTGCATTCAAGTAGATGATGCTTCGTATGCTAACACTAAGTGGTCTACATCAAAGGATGAAAGTGCTTATTTTTCACCAATAAATTGTGCCTCAGTAATTAATGTTCCCGATCCAAAATTTGAAGATAAATTAATAGCTTTAGGTATTGACAAAGATGGTAAAAATGGAATTGTATCACTATCTAGTATTAATACAATTACGTCTCTAGACTTATCGAATAGTTCGATTACTGATTTAACTGGAATTCAAGGATTCACAGCTTTAGTATCTCTAAATAGTTCAAGCAATTTATTAAAAAAATTGGACCTTTCTAAAAATACTGCCCTTTCTAGTTTAAATTGCTCTAATAATCCATCATTGACATGTATTCAAGTTGCTGATCTTACTGTAGCAGCAAATTGGTCAACTACCAAAGATGCAATAGCAAGTTTTAGTTTAGATTGTAATGTTTATACCCTTATCCCTGATTCAAAATTTGAAGAAAAACTAATCGCTCTTAAAATCGATAGGGATGGACTAAATGGCAAAGTAAAAACTGAAAGTATATCGGGGCTACTTTACTTAGATGTTTCTTATAGTCTTATTTCCAATTTAACAGGTATTCAGGATTTTATATCTTTACAACAATTGTATGCGTATAACAATAATCTAACATCGATTGACATCTCTAAGAATACTAACTTAACTAACGTAGATCTTAGTAGTAATAAAATAGCTTTTGTTGACCTAACAAACAATGTAAATTTAACTAATATAGATTTAGGTTCTAATAAAATTACTTCCATTGACCTAACAAAGAATATAAATTTAAAGAATGTAATTGTTGACAACAATCAAATAAATAATTTGGATCTAACTAAAAACACCAAACTGACTTATTTATTAGCTAGTTCAAATAATTTAGTCGCTTTAGATGTTTCAAAGAACACAGAATTAGGTCAAATATGGTGTCAAAATAATCAGATAAGAACATTAGACTTTTCCCAAAATGCGAAACTTTATCAAGTACTTGCTAGCAATAACAAACTAGTAAATCTGAATATTAAAAATGGAGCTAATACTTTGTTAGTAACGACTAGCGGCAATAATGGAGGGCTCAATTTTACACAAAACCCTGATTTAAAATGCATTCAGGTTGACAATGTTACTTATTCAGATACTAATTGGAGCACTAAAAAAGATGCCTCCGCAACTTACTCATCAGATGCGTGTCCTGTTATTATTCCTTATACTTTAATTCCTGATTCTAATTTTGAAGATAAATTAATTGCACTAGGTATTGATAAAGATGGTAAAAACGGTAAAGTTGCCACAATGAGTATTGCCCCTTTAACAACTTTAAATGTGTCAAATAGCAACATTACAGACCTAACGGGAATTGAAGAATTTACTTCATTATCTACATTTGACTGTACTAACAACTTATTGAAAACAATAAATGTATCTAAAAATCTAGCGTTAACAAATCTAAATGTTAGTAAAAATCAATTGACTATTTTGTCAGTTACTCAAAACCTATCATTGAATACTTTAAATTGTAGTAATAATGCTATTACAGCCTTAGATGTTTCAAAAAATACATTATTAAGTAATTTAAATTGTAACTCTAATTCAATTTCGGTTTTAAATGTTTCAAACAACGCGTTATTAAGTAATTTAGATTGTAACTCTAATTCAATTTCGGTTTTAGATGTTTCAAGGAATACTAAACTTAGTATCTTAAGTTGTTCTTTCAATAAAATAATAAATCTGGACATTTCTAAAAATCTTATTTTAAAAGAACTAGAATGTTCTAACAATAATCTTTACAACCTTAATTTAAAGAATGGTAACAACTCAAATATGGAAAGAGTTATTTTTGGGAATTTTACAAGCAATCCAAATTTAACGTGTATCCAAGTTGATAATGCTGCTTACTCGACTTCAAATTGGATTGCAAAAGATGCAACCGCAAATTATTCCGAAGACTGTGTTCCTTTTATTAAATACACTCTTATACCAGATCCTAATTTTGAAAAAAAATTAATTTCTTTAGGTATTGATTCAGGTGTAGTTGATGGAAAAGTAGAAACTTCGAAAATCGCAACTTTAACTTCTTTATACATTTACAATTGTTCAATTTCAGATTTAACTGGAATTCAAGATTTTATTTCATTGGAAAGTTTAGAGTGTGGAGCAAATAAGTTGACTATTTTAGATGTTTCAAATAATTTGAATTTAAAATATTTAAATTGTAATAGTAATGCAATTACAAACATCAATTTATCGAAAAATATTGCCTTGGAGGAACTTAATTGTAATTGGAATGCTTTAACAAGTTTAGATATTTCAAAAAATATTAATTTAAAAAAGCTTGATTGTTATAACAATAAATTGACATCTCTGGATATTACAAATTCTTTATTATTAACTGATTTAAGTGCCAATTATAATGAAATAACCGCCATAGATGTTTCTAAGAACAAGTCATTAATAAACCTGTATCTAACTTATAATAAATTATCTGATATAAATTTATCTCAGAACACCTTATTAACAAAGTTTACTTGCTATGGTAACTATCTCTCAACTTTAGATCTTAGCAAGAATATTAATTTGACATCTCTATCTTGTGGTTTCAATAATTTTAAACAAATCGACTTTTCTAAAAACGTAAACCTAAAATCTTTAAGTATATCAAATAGTTATACGTTAGATAAATTAGATCTAAGTAATAATATAAATTTAGAAGAACTCTATTGCAATACAAGTAATTTTAAATATATAAATCTTAAAAACGGGAAAAATACTTTATTAAAAACTGACAAAGTTGATTTTAAAGGAAATAGTAGATTATCTTGTATCCAAGTAGATGATATTACTTATTCAACCGCAAACTGGATGACCAAAAAAGACGCAACTACAAGTTTTAATATAGAATGTAGTTATAGTTTGCCTTCAAACAATTTTACAATTGAAACTAAAGGCGAATCTTGCCTCGGTGAAAACAATGGAGAAATAAGCATCGTTGCTAAAACAACTCAAAACTATGTTGCAACTGTAAATAATAAGCCTTACACTTTTGTGAACAACAGTTTAAAAATATCTAATTTGACTCCTGGTAATTACAACATATCTATTGCCATTTCTGACGAAAATTACGAACAAAATTTTAATGTTGTTATTCAAAAAGGAGCAACGATTACAGGAAAATCAAGTGTTACATCTCAAAAAGTTGATGTTGAAATTACAGACGGAACTGCTCCTTACACTGTTTTTGTTAATGGTGTAGAAAAGTTTGAAACCAGTGATACTGCCTTTTCTATAACAGCAAAAGGAGGCGGATTGCTAGAAGTGAAAACTGCCAAAGCTTGTGAAGGAGTTTATACTAAAAACATTGAAGGCTTAGATATAGTTTTAGCTGCATATCCAAATCCTACTTCAGGAAGTTTTGCAATTGAATTACCAGGTTCCAATAAAGAAGTAATCATCGAAATAAACGCTTTAGATGGTCGTGTAATTTCAAATAAAAAATACACTTTAGAAAATGGAACTGCACAATTAACCCTTGAAAATCAACCAAAAGGAGTCTACATTGCTAAAATCTATTTAGATACTATCAAAAATGTAAAAATTATAAAAAATTAAAAATGAAGAATCTTATATATCTATCGATAATTATCACTTTATTAATTTCTTGTAGTAGTGGAGATGATTCTGGATCTACTCCAACTCCTACACCAGTTCCAGAAGCTAAAAACATAGCTCCGACAGTTCCAACATTGAAAACCCCTGTTGATAATAAACTTTGCTTAAACAATAAGGTTAATTTTGATTGGAACTATTCGACAGATGCAAATAATGATAATATTACCTATCAAATACAAATCGCCAAAGACAACCAATTCACTCAAATTGCAAAAACTGTTGAAGACGCTTCAAATTTGCTAACAATAGAATTAGAAAAAAATACTGCTTACTATTGGAGAATTAAAGCGACAGATGCCAAAGGTTTATCAAGTGCTTATTCGGTAACATTTAAATTTTATACTTCTGGTGATGCTGTTGTGAATCATTTACCTTTTGCTCCTAATCTGCTTACTCCTGACCTAAATGCCGTATTGACTACCGCAACCGCTACTTTAAAATGGGATGCCTCAGATGTAGATGCAACAGATTTACTTACTTATGTTGTCTATTTTGGAACTACAAATCCACCAACTGAAAAAGCAGCCGAAAATATAACAGCAAAAACACTTGACGTTCCGTTGGTCTCTGCCAAAGAATACTTTTGGAGAGTTGTTGTAAAAGACAATAAAGGAGGAGAAACGGTAGGACAAGTTTGGAAATTCAAAACCAACTAGATCTTTAAAACAATAAGGATTATTTAACAAAGCACCCCATTTTCATCGATTAGAAAATGGGGTGCTTTTTTGGTATTTTACTATTCTTGTTTTAAAAAATATCCTCACAGCCAAAAACTTCTTTCAGCCTCACTCCTTTCTCAGTCTGCTCAACTGTTATAATCTCGTTATGAGCATCATGTTCCAAAAACAAATAATAATTGTTTTCTGCAGCGGTATTGAGGAATTTTGATTTCTCAGGCATTGTCAATAATGGTCTTGTATCGTAACCCATAACATAAGGCAAAGGCAAATGTCCGGCGGTTGGTAATAAATCGGCGCAAAAAACAATCGTTTTACCTTTATATTGTATATGCGGAATCATCTGCTTTTCAGTATGGCCATCAACATAAAAAATTCCGAATCCCAACTCTTTGGAGACTTCAAAATCACTTTCTGGTTTCGAAATAAAATTCAATTGTCCACTTTCCTGCATTGGTAAAATATTTTCAGACAAAAAGGAAGCTTTTTCTCTAGCGTTGGGTTTTGTCGCCCATTCCCAATGATTTTGATTACTCCAGAATTTAGCGTTTTTAAAAGCGGGTTCATAACCGGTTTTGTCCTTATTCCACTGTACACTTCCACCACAATGATCAAAATGCAAATGCGTCATAAAAACATCAGTAATATCATCACGATGAAAACCATATTGAGCCAACGATTTGTCCATTGAATGTGTTCCCCAAAGCGAATAATATCCAAAGAACTTCTCCGATTGTTTATTTCCCATTCCTGTATCAATCAAAATCAATCGGTTTTCATCTTCAATTAGTAAACAGCGAGCAGCAATATCAATTAAATTATTCTCGTCTGCTGGATTGGTTTTGTTCCAAATTGTTTTTGGTACCACTCCAAACATAGCACCGCCGTCAAGTTTAAAATTTCCGGTTTCTATTGGATAAAGTTTCATTTTATTCGAAATTAAATGTGTGAAAATATAAGATTCTTAAAGAGTATCTAATAATTTATGCAATTTAGCAAAATACATTCGTGTTATTAAATCATAATAAACATTTTCTATTTTATCATTTATTATATAAATGTTACCAATCATGGAAAAAAGCATTTTATATAGTATCTTTGCAATTAATTTAGACATAATAAAGATTAGAATATATGATATTTGTTAGCAAATAGAATTTATTTTTTGAGTATGTACTAAAATATTTACATTAAATACGACAAAAAAATGATACAAGTTTCTGATACTGCCAAAAAGAAAATTATCGATTTGATGAAAGACGATGGTTTTGATGCCGCTAAAGATTTCGTGCGAGTAGGTGTGAAAAGCGGTGGATGTTCTGGTTTGTCATATGATTTGAAATTTGACAAGACCAAACACGAAGACGATAAAATATTTGTAGACAACGATATTTCAATTGCTGTCGAAAAAAAATCATTCCTATATTTAGCAGGAACCATATTAGAATTTTCAGGAGGATTAAACGGAAAAGGATTCGTTTTTAATAATCCAAATGCTAGTAGAACCTGTGGTTGCGGGGAATCGTTTTCTTTATAATAATTAAGGATTAAAAATAAAAATAATTTAAGATTAAGAATTCAAATCTTAGCCTTTAAATTTTTAAATTAAAAAAATGTCAAAATACACAGAAGACGATTTAAAAATCGAACTCGAAACTAAAGAATACGAATACGGATTTTATACTGAATTAGAATCCGAAACATTTCCTATTGGCCTAAATGAAGATATTGTGCGCGCTATTTCTCAAAAGAAAGAAGAGCCACAATGGATGACAGATTGGCGAATTGAAGCGTTTCGTGCTTGGAAAGAAATGATTGAGCCAGAATGGGCAAATGTTCATTATATAAAACCTGATTTTCAGGCAATTTCATACTATTCAGCTCCCAAAAAAGCAGATCCAAACAAAACGTTGGATGATGTAGATCCTGAACTTTTAGAAATGTACAAAAAATTAGGAATCTCAATTGACGAACAAAAAAAGATGAACAATATCGCTATGGATATTGTTGTCGATTCAGTTTCGGTTGCTACGACTTTCAAGAAAACATTGAGCGAAAAAGGAATTATCTTCATGAGTATTTCTGAAGCAATCAAAGAACATCCTGAATTAGTTCGTAAACATTTAGGTACTGTTGTTCCTCAAAAAGACAACTTTTATGCAGCCTTAAATTCGGCTGTATTCTCAGATGGTTCATTCTGCTATATTCCAAAAGGTGTTCGTTGCCCAATGGAACTTTCAACTTATTTCAGAATCAATCAAGCTGGAACTGGACAATTCGAAAGAACATTATTAATCGCCGATGAAGGTAGTTATGTTTCTTACTTAGAAGGATGTACTGCTCCAACTCGTGACGAAAATCAATTACACGCCGCAGTGGTAGAATTGATTGCACTTGAAAATGCCGAAATAAAATATTCTACTGTTCAAAACTGGTATCCGGGGAATAAAGAAGGTAAAGGTGGTGTATTTAATTTTGTAACCAAAAGAGGATTGTGCGAGAATAACGCGAAAATCTCATGGACACAAGTCGAAACTGGTTCGGCAATAACCTGGAAATATCCTTCAGTAATTTTAAAAGGTGATAATTCAATCGGAGAATTTTATTCTATTGCTGTTACCAATAATCATCAACAAGCGGATACTGGAACCAAAATGATTCATTTAGGTAAAAACAGTAAATCGACTATTATATCCAAAGGAATTTCTGCTGGAAAATCACAAAATAGCTATAGAGGTTTAGTGCAAATTAGTGCAAGAGCTGAAAACGCTAGAAACTTTTCACAATGTGACTCTTTGTTAATGGGTAACAATTGTGGGGCTCACACATTTCCTTACATCGAAAGTAAAAACCCATCGGCTAAAATTGAACACGAAGCTACGACAAGTAAAATTGGCGAAGACCAAGTTTTCTATTGCAACCAACGTGGAATTCCAACCGAAAAAGCAATTGCTCTTATCGTAAACGGATTCAGTAAAGATGTATTGAATAAGTTACCAATGGAATTTGCTGTTGAAGCCCAAAAATTACTTGAAATTTCACTTGAAGGTTCAGTAGGATAATTAACTTTGTTTAAAGTTTAAGGTTTAAAGTTGAGCAACTTAACCTTAAACAAAAAAACTTTAAACAAAATAGATGGCAACAATAAATCGATTTGAAGATTTAGAAATTTGGAAAGAGGCTAGAAGATTAGCAAAAGAAATATATGCCATTTCTTTGGAAACAGAATTGAAGAATGATTTTAAATTTAAAGATCAAATAAAAGCTTCTTCTGGTTCGGTAATGGACAATATTGCAGAAGGATTCGAAAGAAATGGAAATTTGAAATTTCGCCAGTTTTTATCGATTGCAAAAGGTTCTGCAGGAGAAACACGATCTCAACTCTACAGAGTTTTTGATTTTGGTTATATTGAAGAAAAGAAATTTGAAATTCTGAAAACAGATTTTGAAAATTTAAGTGGAAAAATAAACAATTTTATATCATATTTAAACAAGAAAGATTTTAAAGGTACTAAGTTTCAGTAATTACAAGAACTTTAAACTTTAAACTTTAAACAAATAAAACGAATGTTAAGTATAAAAAATTTACACGCTGGAATTGGCGACAAAGAAATCTTAAAAGGAATTAATCTTGAAGTAAAAGCAGGAGAAGTCCACGCAATAATGGGACCAAATGGTGCCGGAAAAAGTACCCTTTCAGCTGTAATTGCTGGAAACGAAAACTATGAAGTGACTGATGGAGAAGTATTTTTGGACGGAGAAGATCTTGCTGATCTTGCTCCAGAAGAAAGAGCGCACAAAGGAGTTTTCCTTTCGTTTCAATACCCTGTTGAAATTCCAGGAGTTTCTGTTACTAATTTTTTAAGAACTTCAATCAACGAAACTCGCAAAGCAAAAGGGTTGGAAGAAATGCCTGCCAACGAAATGCTGAAAGTAATTCGTGAAAAATCAGAATTATTAGAAATCGACAGAAAGTTTTTATCTCGTTCATTAAACGAAGGTTTTTCAGGTGGAGAGAAAAAACGTAACGAGATTTTTCAAATGGCAATGTTAGAGCCAAAATTAGCTATCCTTGACGAAACAGATTCAGGATTAGATATTGATGCACTTCGCATCGTTGCTAATGGTGTTAACAAATTGAAAAGTGAAAAAAATGCAGTAGTTGTAATTACGCACTACCAAAGATTGTTAGATTATATCGTTCCTGATTTTGTTCATGTCCTTTACAACGGAAAAATCGTGAAGTCTGGTGATGCAAGTCTTGCTCACGAATTGGAAGACAAAGGATACGACTGGATTAAACAAGAACAAGAAGCGTAAAAATTGTTTAAAGTCTAATGTTTAAAGCTATCTAATAACTTTAAACTTGTAAACCTTAAACTTGAAACAAAACCAATGGATTTAAAAGAAAAATTATTATCGTCTTTTATGGCTTTTGAAGAGCAAGTTGATGTTCACTCAGAACTTCATGATGTGCGAACACTTGCTATAAAAAACTTTGAAAATAAAGGATTCCCAACCAAAAAAGAAGAAAGTTGGAAATATACTTCGCTAGCACCTATTTTAAAAAATGACTTTAGCGTTTTCCCAAAAACAGAAAATGCCATACAATACAGTGAAGTAAAAAAATATTTTTTACACGAAATAGACACTTACAAAGTGGTTTTTGTCGATGGCGTTTTTAGTTCTCATTTGTCTTCGACTACACACGAAGGAATTGATGTTTGTTTAATGTCATCAGCATTGAACAAGCCAAAATACAAAATGGTTATTGATAGTTATTTTAACCAAATCGCTAGTAAAGATGAAAGTTTGACTTCTCTAAATACGGCTTTCGCCAATGAAGGAGCTTACATCAATATTCCAAAAAGTAAAGTAGCGGATAAACCTGTTGAGATCATGTATTTCTCTACAGGAAATGAAACTGCTCTTTTGGTACAACCAAGAAACTTGGTAATTGTTGGCGAAAACTCACATGTACAAATCATTGAACGCCACCAAAGTTTGAACAACAATCCGGTTTTAACCAATTCGGTTACAGAGATTTTTGCTCAAAAAAGAGCCATTGTTGATTATTACAAAATTCAAAATGACAATTTAGAAGCCAATTTAATTGACAATACTTATGTTTCTCAAAAACAAGAAAGTCATGTTTCAGTGCATACTTTCTCTTTTGGTGGAAACCTAACCAGAAACAATTTAAACTTCTATCACTTTGGAGAAAGATTGACAAGCACGTTGAACGGCATCACAATTATTGGCGACAAACAACATGTTGATCATTATACTTTGGTAAACCATGCGTCTCCAAATTGCGAAAGCTTCCAAGATTACAAAGGAATTTTCAGTGATCGTTCAAATGGAGTTTTCAATGGAAAAGTATATGTTGAAAAAGAAGCTCAAAAAACAAATGCTTTTCAAAAAAGCAACAACATTCTTTTGAGCGATAAAGCAACTATCAATGCAAAACCACAATTGGAAATTTTTGCTGATGATGTAAAATGTTC
>NZ_DATIDY010000202.1:0-14983 GCF_035456085.1 Flavobacterium sp. | reverse complement strand
GGAGCATAAACTTGCATTGGAGCAGGATCAGAAGCATTTGCAGCTACGATCACTGTATAAGCCATTGCTCCTTTTTCTTCTAAAGTTTTTGCAATTCCAGCAACTGTAGAAGCTTTTTGTCCAATAGCTACATATATACAAAATACAGGTTTTCCTGCATCGTAAAATTCTTTTTGATTTAAGATGGTATCAATACAAACAGTAGATTTTCCAGTTTGACGGTCACCAATAACAAGCTCACGTTGTCCACGACCAACTGGGATCATAGCATCAACCGCTTTAACCCCTGTTTGAAGAGGCTCAGTAACTGGTTGACGGAAGATAACTCCAGGAGCTTTTCTTTCTAATGGCATTTCAAATAATTCACCAGTGATTGGCCCTTTACCATCAATTGGTTGACCAAGTGTGTTCACTACACGTCCTACCATTCCTTCTCCTGTTTTAAGAGAAGCAATACGTTGAGTTCTTTTTGCAGTTGATCCTTCTTTAATTCCTGTTGAAGGTCCTAAAAGTACCACCCCAACATTGTCTTGTTCAAGATTCAAAACGATCGCCTCTAATCCATTTTCGAATTCAACTAGCTCACCGTATTGAACATTTGAAAGCCCATAAATAAGAGCAATACCATCTCCAACTTGAAGTACAGTTCCTACTTCTTCTAGCGTTGCACCAGATTCAAAACCCTCTACTTGCTTTCTTAATATTGCTGATATTTCAGCAGGTTTAATTTCCGCCATCTTAATTTATAATTTAGACACTAATGTGTAATAAAACTAATTACTTAACTCTCTTTTTAAAACTTGTAATCTGTTGGCAACAGAAGCATTATACTGCTGATCGCCTATTCTTAAAATAAATCCTCCAATGATTGATGGATCTACAATATTTTCAATCGTGATTTTTTTATCTGATAATGTTGCAATTTTAGCTTTAACCTTCGCTTCCAACTCAGCATCCATAGCTATTGCTGTAGTTACTTTAGCAACTTCAACATTATTTTTGATATCAAATAACTTATTATACTCTGTTGCAATAGCGTTCAGAATTTCAAATCTTTTATTTTCAAATAATAAATGAAATAATCCTTTGGTTACATTGTCAACACTAGCAAAAACTTCTAAAAGTGCGTTCTCTTTTACATCAACTTTAATGGTTGGGTTATGAATAAAAGTATTCAATTCCTCATTTCCTTTAATAGTTGAAGCAATAGATTTCATGTCATTATTCACAACTTCTGATACTCCTTTTGAAGAAGCTAAATCTAAAATTGCCGTTGCATAACGATTTGCTGCTCTAGTACTTGCCATGATTAGTTCAATTTTACATCACCCAACATTTTCTCAACTAATTTAGTTTGAGCTTCTTTGTTAGATAATTCTTCTTTTAATAATTTTTCAGCAATGCTAAGAGACAAAGTAGAAACTTGTAATTTCAATTCAGACATAGCTGCATTTTTTTCACTTTCAATTGCAGCCTTAGCTTGTTCGATCATTTTTTGACCTTGAGCTTGAGCTTCAGTTTTTGCGTCTTCAACCATTTTGTCTTTCATTTCACGAGCCTCTTTAAGCATGTTGTCACGCTCCAATCTAGCTTCTTGTAAAATACGTTGGTTATCTGCTTGTAAATTTTGCATTTCTTTTTTAGCATTTTCTGCAGAAAGTAATGCGTTTTTAATTCCTTCTTCTCTATCATTTACAGCATCAAGAATTGGTTTCCAAGCGAATTTTTTCAATAACAAAATTAATCCAACAAATATTACTACTTGCCAGAAAAACAAACCTAACTCAAACTGATTTATTAACTTTTCCATTTTTTTATAAATTGTAAATTGTATTTTAAAAAATAAAATTTAATCTGTTTAATATAATTTTCAACAATTAATTAAAACAATAGTTACAACCAACCGTTGCAACTATTGTTTTTTTGTGTTTTAATTAAGCTGCGAATAACGCTGCGAAACCAATACCTTCAATAAGTGCAGCTGCAATAAGCATAGCTGTTTGGATTTTTCCAGAAGCTTCTGGTTGACGAGCGATAGCGTCCATTGCTGAACCACCGATTCTACCAATACCTAAACCTGCTCCGATTACAATTAATCCTGCTCCTACAATAGTTGGAATTTGCATAATATATATAATTAAAAATTAAACATTCTTTTTTGAATTCAATTGGTAATTTGTTGAAGCGTTGAACTGTTCTACAAATAACAATTAAACATTTTAATGATGAGCTTCCTCATGGTGATGCTCTTCTACTGCAGAACCAAAGTACAACGCAGATAACATCGTGAAAATATATGCTTGCAAAAATGCCACTAATATTTCAAGAATAGAAAGTGCAAATGACAATCCAAAAGACAAACTGCTTCCAATCCAACTTTTGAAAATAAACATCAATCCAATAATACTCATCAATACGATATGTCCGGCAAAAATATTCGCATACAAACGAATCATCAATGAGAAAGGCTTAATAAAAACTCCTAATAACTCAATTGGAGCCAAAACCAAACGCATCACTTTTGGCACACCTGGCATCCAAAAAATATGACCCCAGTAGTTTTTGTTGGCTGTAAAGTTTGTAATTAAAAAAGTAAGGATTGCTAATGAAAATGTAATGGTAAAATTTCCGGTAACATTGATACCAAAAGGCATTAACCCAAAAATATTCAAAAACAAAATGAAGAAAAAGATAGTCAATAAGTAACTCATGTATCTTTTATAATGTTTCTCACCAATATTTGGAATCGCAATTTCATCGCGGATAAAAACAACTAACGGTTCAAAGATACGAGCTCCTCCAGTGGCGATTCCGTTATTTTTAGCGTAGGATTTAGCCAAGCTTGTAAAAATAAAGAACATCAAAACCGCTGCAATCATAATAGACAAAACCGATTTTGTAATCGACAAATCCAAAGGACGTACATTGGTTGGGTGCCCCGTTTTTTCGTCTTCGGTCAAAGTCCCTGTAGCATCTGTTTTATAAATTTTACCGTCGTGGTGATTTATTACATAATAGTTCCCGTTTGACTCAGCTACAGCTTCACCGTGCTCGAATTTTGAAGAAGAAAAAACCTGAAGACCATTATCCCATATAATAACAGGTAATGAAAAACCATAATGTTTTCCTGTTTCGTCATCTTGGAAGAAAGTAAAATCGTGGGAATCCAAAACGTGGTGATTAATAAATCCTTTTATTTTAGACTTTACATCAGTAGGTTCAGCGTGTTCTTCGTGAGCTGATTTTGCGACCTCATGAGTCTCTACAGTTTTAACATTTGTAGTATCTGGTTCTGGGTTTGCAAAACTAATAAACGGAAGACATATAACGTAACTTGCTATAATTAATCTAAGTGCTTTTTTGGAAATCACCATATCTCTTAAATATCTTGTTTTTTAACGATTCTAAAATTTGGTGCAAAGGTACATTTTTTATTAATAACCGAAAGCATATAAAACTTTTTTTTAAGAAATAGATAACTGAATTTTTGAATTATTTCTTTTCGTTAACTAACCGTATAGTAAAAAGGGTCTCAATTATTAAAAAGATAATAAACAGTACAAAAAAATTTATTCTTTCAGTAGGATTATTTGGCTCAGTTGTATGTAATAATGGTCTCAATGCCAGATAGCAAAAAATCATTTTTATGCTGGTTACTACAAGAAAAGACATTCCAACATTATCAAAACTCCTTTTTTTGATGGTTATTAAAACCTGAAAAATTATTGCTGATAAAATGAAAAAAAACAAATAAAGGTTCTCTAAAGAATAATGAAAATGAGTCTGATCAATATTTAGACTATTGAAAACCATTTTGTGGATTAGGTATAAAAAGAATGCAATACCCAATAAAGCAACAAATGGATATGATTTTTTAAGATTCATTTGGATTTTTTATTGTTTTTTATTGATGTCGTTCACTTGTCTCATAACATTATAAAGAGCCAAAAACACTCCAATTATCACCATTATTTTTACATAATATACTTTTGGACTTGGGTGTTTTTCGTCTAGCCAGTTTCCCAAATAGGAAAACAGGAAGATGATAACTCCCATTTGTATTGGTATGTTTATCAGAGACAACCACTTATTATAGTTGTTTTTTTTAGGATCATTGTTGTTCGTTGGCATTTGTTGATTTTTTTGCATTTGACAACATTATACATGATGCGCTAAAGACTGCGCCTGGTTCTACAGATAGTTTACCTATCTCAACTTCTCCAATAATGCTTGCTGATTCTTTAATATTTAACATGTTTTCAACCCGCATTTTTCCTTCAAATTTTCCTTCGATATCTGCTGTATTACAAATAATGTCTCCTTTGACTCTCCCTGCTGGACCAATTACCAATTTCCCATTAGATGTAAAATTACCAATTAACTCACCATCGAGCCTGAAATCAGCTGGTGAAGTGATATCGCCGTGGATCCTTGTACCTTCTACAATTCTATTGGTTTTCCCTAATAGATCTGTGTATGATTTTGGTTTATCAAACATAATTACAGTTTTTTTAATGAAAGATATTCATCTAAATTTTTCTTGATTTGGACTATCTTATAATTTTCACCTGAAATTATAATTCCTGGTTGCTTGATTTTATATTTTTCATTCTCAGCAAAAAGGGCGACAACAAATTGAGCGTATGATTCTGAGTGAATGCCTTGAATTGTAATAAAACTTTCTTTTTCAGTATATAAATCACAGCTGTATTTTAGCATCTCTACATTTTCATTAGCAAAAAATAAAACTATTTTGCTTTCAATTGCTGCTTCGGTTTTAGTGTCATTTTTGTCAATTCTAAAAATAACTTTCCAGTTTTTGTTATCCGCTGTACTGAACTTTAATTGCTCTAGAAGTGGAATTTGCGTTTTAAGAATTTCTATCGCATCTTTCCCCTCATTGCTATTTGAATAATTATCAGCTACATATTGCATTGCTTTTTTATAAGCTGTTAAGCCATATAATTTACCAATAGTGTTTGCTTTTAATAATTCAAATTTAGGAACAATAGCTTCTCCTGTAAAATGATTGATCAATCCGTCAATTTGCTGTAAAACTGCTGCAAAATATTCTTGCTTGAACAATCTGTACAAATTATCATATTCTCCTTCTGGGGTTCCGATTCCAGTAGTACCTGCATTGGGATTTATAATAATTTGTGCATAACGAGAATCGGGATATTGGTTTACTATTTCCTGTTTTAACGCTGCTGCTTTTGTTGGATCTGTAATTTCATAAATTTTATACAAATTGTATTTTGTAGGCAGTATTAATTTTTCTTCTGGCTGCAATTGCAACAATTTTTCCAGTCTGGTGGATGCTAAATTATATTCTTTGAATTTCTCTTTATAAATAACTCCTAATTCGAGATAAACTGAATTTCTTTCTTTTACAATACTATCAATTACTTTTTGTGATTTTGGTAATTGTTTTAAATAATACTCCGTTGTATATCTTTCGTCTAATGTTGTTGTTATAGCTTTTTTATCATCCGAAGTAGCAATATTATCAGATGTTATGTTTGCTGATGCATTTGCTCCCTGATCAGTTGCTGTAGAAAATCTCCAATACGTATTTTGAGCTCTGTTACCCCAGATTTTTTTGAATTCCAATCTTCCATAAGCAACTGTATTTGGATTATAAAAATAAAAAGTATTGGCGGCAGCATTTCCTATTGTACTTGGTGGATCTGTAGGCGGATTTAATGGTTGTGCATTTTGATTTGGAACTGCTATATTTTGATCATTCGGAGCAGAATTTAACATTATATTGTTATCTATTTTCTTCTGTTTCTCTTCCAATAACTTTTTAAGTTCGTCGCTACTTTTTAATTTTTGAATATAATTTTCAAAGTAAACAACTTTTTCGGGATCAGTTAATTTAGCAACATAAATAATACTATCGTTTCGTTTGGCAATTTCTTCATCAATAATAACCTGATCCAAATCTCTCCTGATTTTTGAAATCTGAAGATATTCTCTGGTTTTAGGATCTAATAATTCCAACGATTTATCATAATTTTTGGCCGCACTCAAATATTCGGTATGCTTAAAATATAAATTTCCAATATTTCTATAATTGGAAGCATTTAAATAAGGATCTGTTGATTTTGCGTCTAATGAAGCGTGATAGAAATCTAATGCTTTTTCTTTTTCCTCATGATGGTCATAAAAAATACCCATACTGTGATAAATTACGTCCAAATATGGTCTGTTTTCTCTGTCTTCGATAATTTTTTTAGATTTTTTGATAAACAAATCATAATCAGCATCTTTATAATCTGAAAGTTGAGCTTTCTTAGCATACGCTTCAATTACAAACTTTCTTTCGGCTTTTCTATTCATATCAATAACATTTTGATAAAAATAAATTGCGCTGTCTTTTTTACCGGCTTCTTCGTATAATTGACCAAGCAAAAAGGAGTAGCGCTCTTTTTCCTCATGAATTTTTGTGAATTCATTTGCCAATTTTAATTTTACAATCGCACTATCTTTTTCTTCTAAATTTAAAAAAGCACTAGCCAAGATAGCATTCGCATTTGCAAATTCCTGATGATTTAATTTCTGTTTTTTAACCTCTTTTACTGTATACTCGTTATCTTTAATAAGTTTTGAAATATTTTTTATAGCAACGGCTTCATTACCTAAACGAACGTTGGTTTTTTCACGCCAAATTTTGGCATCATAAATATTACTACTATTGGGATATTTGTAAAGAATGTAATTGAAAGCATCTAAAGCAGGAATAAATCTTTGATCATAATATCTTGATTTTCCTAATAACAAATAAGCTTCGTCGATTTGATAATTTTTTTCGTTTCCTTCAATATTCATCGAGTGCTTTTGAATAGCTTTGGTAGCTTTTGCTTCGGCTAATTCAAAGTCGGCATTTTTAGCTTTTCCATCTGCAGGCACGTCGTCGCTAAGCTGCATTTTTTCGATAGGCAAACGCTTCCAGAAATTTTCGGGAGTATTGTCATTGATTGCTTTAATGCCTTTGTCTAAAGCAATTTGTCCATTGTACAAGATATTATATTTTGTACTCAAAGCATGGGAATTTCTCGCCAGCATAGTATCTTTCTTGGTAGAACAAGCTATCAAGAAAGACAGAAAAATTAAAGCTAAAAAATATTTAGATGTATTGCTATTCAAAAGAAAACGTTTAAGTCTTTAAAACTTGTGAAAAAGTGTTTTAGTGTAACGACTTGTAAAAATACGTTTCTTTTTGTAATATATAAATTTAAACCGCAAAAAACAATTCCAATTCGTGAAGCGTTTCTTTGGAAGTAAGCATATCTTTTACAACTTCTCCTTTATTTAAGGCAACAATTCTATCGCAAACATCAACGGTGTGCTGCAAATCGTGACTAGAAACCAAGATCGTAATATTTGGATTATCAGCTAATTCCCGGATGATATTTTTTAGTCTGTTCACTGTTGTTGGATCTAAATTGGCAAATGGTTCATCTAAAATTATTACTTCTGGATTTCCAATTAAAGTTGCAATAATTCCAACTTTTTTTTGATTTCCTTTGGATAAATCTCGCAGGTATTTTTTGTTTTTAAGGATTTCGCCATTAAAAAACTCTTCATATTGAAGTAATAGCGCATCAATATCAGCTTTATTTTGTCCTCTCAAATCGCCGATGAAATAAAAATATTCTTCGGGAGTTAAATATCCTATCAGGAAACTCTCATCCAAAAAAGAGGCTGTAAAAGATTTCCATCCTTCATTAGTACTCACGGGAATTTCATTATTTAAAATAGTTCCTGTTGTTGGCTGAATTAAATCTAATAACAAACTGAAAAAAGTTGTTTTCCCTGCTCCGTTATTACCAACCAATCCAAAACTTTGCCCTTTTGGAATTTCTAATGATTGTATGTTTAATACTGTTGTTTCGTTATATTTTTTGGAAAGATTATTTACTTGTATCATGGTAATTTTAGAATTAAAATTTTAGACTTTAGATTATTCTGGTTGCTTGTTCAGACACTGTGTGATTGAGACGTTGCATTGCAACGTCTCTACATGATGATCACCCTTTTTGTTTATATGCTGCGATGGTTTTGTATTTTTCTTTTTTGTAAATTTTCTCTATAATTGAAAAAACCTTGCTTCTAAATACAAATCCTAATACCCCTGTTAATGCTACCAAAGCCAAACCAAATTGTGGACTACTAAAACGAGAACCTAACCAATATAAAAGTACTGGCAAAAACAGTTTAGGTAATGTAAGTAGCATTGTATTGACATTCATTGATTTCTTGTCACCAAAAGCTCCTTTGGACATTGCTAAATCTATTGGTGTCTTTGTGTAAGCGCCTCCTAACAGAACCAAATGGGAATTCACACCAATATTATAAATGGCACCTGCCACAATAGTAAGATATGTTTGCCAACCAAAATACAAATAGAAAGAAGCCAAAATAGTTGAAACAACTGTAGCAATTACAATGAGCCACCATTTTGAATTCAAATAACCTCGATAAGGTATATTTTGCGTCATCATCAATTGATAATACGAACTATCCCAACTTGGAACCAGCTGTCCAAAAGTGAATAAAAATCCTCCCGAAACAAATATCCCTGCAAATATGTGCATTGCTGGTGGTTGTGAAGGGTTCTTAAAAAATATCAATCCATAAAATAAAAACAACGCACTCATCGCCACTGTTGTTTTCGAACGTTTGTTTCTTTTGATTAATTTAATGTCATTCTTCAAAAAAATTCCTAAAGTTCCAAACTGGTTCAACCATGTTAGATCTTCAGTTTTGGCAATATCATTTTTAACAGACAATCCTGCATCCAGATATAAATCGCCTTTTAGAAAATTATAATTCCAATAATAAAGGCCTGCTAAAACTAAAACTGGAATTATAAAAAGCCAATTGGTATGAAACAGTCCTTCAAAAAAAGGAAGTGTATAATTCGTTATATCAAAAAGTTTATAATATTGACAGCCCGCTAAAACTAAAGCGATCGTAATAAAAATCCCCAACAAATTATCTTTATTGTTCAATAAAATGTTTAAAAAGTTATTACAATAAATTAATGAAAACATTGCTATGCCCCAAACCACAACACTTATCGGATTAAAACCTTCATACAACAAAACAGCGCAAAAAGGAAGAAATAAAAATGCATGTCCTATATTGAAAAAAGACAAAGCTGTTTTACCTAAAGAAAAATGAACAATTGTTGGTCTTTTAAATGGTAGTGTCAACAAAGGTCGAATGTTCATTACAGGAATTGCCTGAAGCAAAAGCCTTATAATCAAATCCATCAAAAAGTAGTAGATTAAATACTTGTTTATAGTTACCAAAGGATCTAATTTCATTTCCCTTAGAATGTAAAAAGCTCCAACACCCAAAGCTAAAAAACATAAGGTAAAATAGAGAACCAGAAATCCAAGTAAAATTTTCATCGCCAGATTCGTAGCGAAAGAAGCCGACCTCAAAAAAGATTTCCATTCGAGATAAATAAATTTTGCAATCATGGTTTTTATTTTGGTTTGTTAATGAGTCTATTAGGCTAAAAAAATGTTACAACAAAAAGAAATTCTATTTTTCTATTAGAAATCTCATGAATTAAATTACGATAATTCCTGTCAATATTCCAAACATCCAAAACACAAGAAACAATGGTAAAATTTAAGATTCACTGAACTCCAATGTTTCTTAAATAATTTTTCCAATTTAGGTAATTCCATAGCCATACATTTTATCATTTTCTTTCTGCAATTTCATAATTATGGTATTCAAACTTCCTTGGTATAATTGTAAATTTTTAATCATTTCATCATTGCAAGGCCAAAGATAATCTTAAGGTATTGATTATAAACATACATAAGAAGCTTATACGTGACCAAATTATGTGCAATATTTCAAAATGAATCATTTTTAGAAAACGTTATCGTTTACTATCTTTGCAAAAAATTAATCTCATGCCAAATTTCCTTAAACTGATTGTAAAAGAAGTAAAACGCGAAACCAAAGATGCTGTTTCAATACTTTTTAATGTTCCCGAAGAATTAAAACCGGATTACAGTTTTATTGCGGGTCAATACATTAATTTACGATTGACATTAGACAATACTGAAATGCGTCGTGCTTATTCTATTTGTTCAGCTCCAGAAAGTGGTGAGTTGAGAATTGCCGTAAAAGCTGTAAAAGATGGTGCTTTTTCTCAATTTGCTAATACTAAATTAAAAGCCGGAGATGTTCTTGAAGTAGGAAAACCAGAAGGGAAATTTATTTTTGAACCCGAAAGTGATCGTCAAAAAAATTACATTGCTTTTGTAGCAGGTAGCGGAATTACTCCCGTTTTATCCATTATAAAATCGGTTTTGAAAAACGAGCCTAAAAGCTCATTTACACTTGTTTATGGAAACAAATCTCCTGAAGAGACTATTTTTCATCAGGAATTACACGATTTGCAATTGCAATATGTTGGCCGTTTGTTTATAGATCATGTATATAGCAGAGTAAATGTTGAAAATGCATTATTTGGCCGAATTGATAAAGCTAATGTAAATTATATCTTGAATACAAAACATGCCACTATGGATTTTGACAAATTCTATTTGTGTGGTCCAGAAGACATGATTAATACTGTTTCTAATATATTAAAAGAAAAAAATGTAAAAGAATCAGCTATAAAATTTGAACTTTTTACCTCATCTTCACAAGAACAACCTATCAGCCAATCTTTAAATGGTCATTCTAAAATAACAATTTTGGTTGATGATGAGGAAACTAGTTTTGAGATGTCACAAAAACAAAGCATTCTTGACGCTGCACTTAAAGAAGGGATTGATGCTCCTTATTCTTGTCAAGGCGGAATTTGTAGTAGCTGTTTAGCCCGTGTCACTGAAGGTCACGCTGAAATGAGAAAAAATTCTATTCTTACCGATAGTGAAATTGCAGAAGGTTTAATTCTAACTTGTCAGGCACATCCAACGACTCCAACGATTCGTGTGGATTATGATGATGTTTAAAAAAAGTAGTCAGATAGCAGATCTCAGTTAGCAGATTGAAAAGCTTGAAAATAAATGCCCTAGATTCTCAGATTTATAAACTGAGGACTAGGGCATAAACATTTAATTTATTTGCTATTATAATCGTGTATGACGCAATGCTGAAATCTATTCGTATACTGCCGACTGGACACTGCTCACTACTTTCTCAGGAAGAATCGTTCTCATAGCATCTTCATAACCATCCACGTTTTTATTACCGTAAACTGAAGTTGGCAATTTTGGATACTGATTTCTATCAGAAACCAAAGCATTTTCCAATGGCTGATTAAACGGTGAAAATCCAGCATAAGGATGTGTTGCGCCCCAAAGTGTAATTACTTTTACACCCAACATCGCTGCAATATGAGCATTTCCAGAATCCATAGAAAGCATCACATCTAAGTTGCTCATAAGTTGTAACTCCTGTTGGAATTTAATTTTTCCAGCAGCCACAATCACGTTTTCTTTATCTTTTGCAAGAGAATTTAAAAGCTCAATTTCCTTTTTTCCTCCACCAAAAAGCAAAATTTTTTGAGTTTTATTATTTGCTAATTCATTGATAACTTCCTGCATCAAATCCAACGGATATACTTTGGAATCATATTGTGCAAAAGGAGCAATTCCAATTAGTTTTTGATAATTATCTCCAATTAATTCCTTGATTTCAGTATTTATAATTGCTTTTTCAGGAAATTTAGGATTGGATAAATCCACTGTAAAACCAAGCTGTTCAAATACTTTTACGTGTCTTTCGAACATTGTTATTAAGGGTTTGAAGATTTTATTTTCAAGACTTGTTAAGGCTTTTTTCTCAGCTCTTCCCTTATCAACAGCTGCGACTTTTTTTCCGCATAAAGCAAAAAGTGTTCGAACCACTTTGGAACGTAATACATTGTGTAAATCTGCAAAAGCATCAATTTGCAATGCTTTCAGATCTTTAAATAACTGCAACAAGCCTTTGAAGCCTTTATGACGCTCTTTTTCATCAAAGGAAAAAAAAGTCAAATTTGGAATTCCATCAAAAAAAGGTTTGAAAAAAGGTCTGGAAACAACTGTGATTTTTACCTCTGGATACTGATTTGTAAAAGCTCGCAAAACAGGAACCGTCATGGCGACATCTCCCATTGCGGAAAGTCTCATGACGGCTATATGTTTAATCTTTAGTGACAAATTTGTTGCCAATAAACTATTTTTTATTTTGATATAAAACCGGATTCAAATCATCATCGTTGTACATTTTCATTTGTTTGTACACTTTCATGAATTTATCACCATTTTCGATATCAGTCAATAATTCTTCAATTGCAGTAGATAAATCTGATCTTTGCTCCAAAAGAATGTTCAATTTTGCCTGACATTTATCTCTGTGATCTTGTGAAGCTTCGGCACGATTAGCCTCTTCATTCATATGATAGATTTTTAAAGCTAAAATTGACAATCTATCAAATGCCCAAGCTGGACTTTCAGAATTGATTTTTGCATTTTCTTTTACAACAACATGACTGTATTTTTGAAGAAAATAACTATCAATATATTCAACCATGTCTGTTCGCTCTTGATTTGAAGCATCAATTTTCCTTTTCAAAGTTAATGCCGCAACTGGATCAATATTTGGGTCACGAATGATGTCTTCATAATGCCATTGTACGGTGTCAATCCAATTTTTTAGATATAATAAATGTTCGAATTTATCTTTTGGAAAAGGGTTGTTTATTGGTTGATCCACATTATCAAACTTGTGATAATCTTTTATACTTTGCTCAAATACTGAATAAGCTAATTTTGAAAACATATCTTTTATGATTTTAGAAATACAAAGATACTTTTTATACTTTTATACTATAGAAAAAAGTCTAGAAATTCAGTTCTTAATAACGTAACCATGAAAATTCATTATTTATCGGAAAAAAACAGTGTTTTAAATCATTTTTTGGGTCAAATCAGAAATGTAACCGTCCAAAAAGACAGTATGCGTTTTCGTAGAAATATTGAACGGATTGGCGAAATTATGGCTTATGAAATAAGTCAAACTTTATCATACAAATCGGTCGCAATCACGACTCCTCTTGGCGTAAAAGAAACAACAGAAATCGCAGATCAATTGGTTTTGTGTTCTGTTTTAAGAGCTGGATTAAATTTACATCAGGGATTTTTGAATTACTTTGATAATGCTGAAAATGGTTTTATTTCGGCCTATAGACATCATCCCAATAACGATCACTATTTTGATATCCTTGTAGAATATGAAGCTATCACCGACATTGTCAACAAAAATCTGTTATTAGTCGATCCCATGCTGGCTACAGGGCAATCTTTAGTTGCGGTTTTTAATAAATTAATCGATAGAGGAAAACCAAAAGAAATTCATATCGCTGTTATTATTGCGGCGCCAGAAGGTGTTGCCTATTTGGAACAAAACTTGCCTGATTCGTGTCACCTTTGGATTGCTTCATTGGATGATAAGCTCAATGACAAAAATTATATTGTTCCAGGTCTTGGAGATGCTGGCGATCTATCTTATGGAACTAAATTATAACTGAGAAAAAAAAGCAAATAAACTACATGCCATAAGCACGAAAATCACAATTTCTTCCTTCAATTTAGGCTGAGATATTTCGATATGAGATGTTGCCAATATTGCAAGCGGCGCAAATGTAAAAACCAATACTTCATTGGTTTTATTGGCAGATAACACGAAAATTAAGATTCCGATAAAGAAAGATGCGATTACAGTTTTATACGAAGAAAGCAATACCAAAGGTCTGCTGGACAATGTAATGAACATTGATGCGACAAAAAATAATGCTGCTGTAATATAGATTGAAAAAGCAGCATTTTGATAATTGTTTTTGAAATAATCAATTCTTAAATCAATTTTACAATTTTCTTTTAAAAAAGCGATGCTGTTGATGTCAAAGATTAAAGAACAGGCAATAAACAAAATCGTTACCGTCAAAAGAGCGATAAATGGAATTACCCAATTTCTATAATCACGAGATACGTGAAATATAATTGATATAAAAACCAAAAGAAGATACAAAATACTCCAAAAGTGAAGTAAAGCTGCCATAAAAATCCACAATGAAGCATCAAAAAGTTTCTCTTTAGAATCTTTTAATGTTTGCAACGAGATAAGTCTACGAATGGCTAATAGTACAAAAAAATTAGCCAGAATTAAATTAGAATTTTTAAATAAATCTGGAAAAAAAATCAGAAACAAAAAAGTAAAAAAAGCCGTGTACGTACTGTCTTTACTGAGTCCGTTTTTTTTGGAAATAAAACTATTAAGAAAAACCGTTGCAAATAAAATCAAAAACAAACCTGTTTTTTGGAGAATAGAAATCACAGAATTTGTCCAAGCTATGTCTTGAATTTGATACAGGAAAAAGAAAACCAGCATTAAAATAACAACCAAAGAAAAATTAAATGGTGTAGATTTTTTAAAAACACTTGTTATCATAAGGATATTTTATATTTTTGCGACTGTAAATATAATACTTGTTTAAAAAGGAAAGGGACAAGATTAAAAAAGATTCCTAACAAAGTTTGTTTTAACCCCCGAATTTCCAAAAAATAAAATAATAAAATTTAAAGAGATACATTATGACATCATTTTTTGAAGGAATACAATATTTATTTGTAAACATTTTATTCGCTCCTCTAGACTTTTTGCGTTCACTAGAACTTAAAACTTGGTTTGGTGCCAATTTTATCAACTGGATTTTTATGATTATTTGCTCAGTTGCTATTGTATACTGGTGTAAACAATTAAAATTACATAAAGATAGTGGTGAAGATCAACAAGATACTACAGCTCATTCATTTTTAGGATAATAATATCAAATCCAAATAAATAGAACACAAATGGAACTTTAAAATTCCATTTGTGTTTTTTTTATGTCTTTAAATTAAATCAAATCCAATATCTTTTCTGAAATTCATTTTATCAAAATGTATTTTGTTCA
>NZ_DATIDY010000201.1:0-3798 GCF_035456085.1 Flavobacterium sp. | reverse complement strand
TTCTGTTGTTATGGCAATGGCGTTATGGGGAACGGTAGTTGGAGCCATTTTCGGAGGAATACCTACTAATATAATAGGTCGCAAAAAGACTTTATTTTGGATTGGTATTTTGTATTTTGCTTCTGCAATAGGAGCTGCATTTGCCAACAATCCATTTGTTTTTGCTGCTTTTAGATTTATTGGAGGTCTGGGGGTTGGTGCTTCTACCATAGCCGCACCCGCTTATGTATCGGAAATTGCTCCTGCTGATAAACGTGGTCGATTAGTAGCTCTGTATCAGTTTAATATTGTGCTGGGAATTCTAATTGCCTTTATTTCCAATTACTTTTTAAAAGATATTGGAGAAAATGCATGGCGCTGGATGGTGGGGGTTCAAGCTATTCCGTCTGTTATTTATATTCTTTTCATACTTACAATTCCGGAAAGTCCAAGATGGTTGTTGGCAAAAGGGCGTGATGAAGAAGCGCGTAAAGTACTGTTCTTGGTTGATCCGTCTGCAAACATCAAAGACATCATGGATGATTCAAGTGATAATGGTGCTGCCAAGCATGAGAATATTTTCATGAAAAAGTACCGTTTCCCGTTGCTATTGGCTTTTTTAATTGCCTTTTTTAATCAGTTTTCAGGAATCAATGCTTTTTTATATTATGCGCCAAGAATTTTTGAAGAGGCCGGTCTTGGTCAAAATACAGCTTTATTAAGCAGTATTGGCATCGGAATTACGAATCTTATATTTACTTTGATAGGTGTTACATTAATTGACAAATTAGGAAGAAAGTTGTTAATGTACATTGGATCCATTGGATATATTATTTCGTTAGGTCTGGTATCGGCTTCTTTTTATTATAACTGGGGAGGTTTATCAGTTCCTATTTTTCTTTTCTTATTTATTGCATCGCATGCAATTGGTCAGGGTGCGGTTATCTGGGTTTTTATCTCTGAGATTTTCCCCAATCACATTCGAGCTTCAGGACAAGCATTTGGAAGTTCTGTACACTGGGTTTTGGCAGCCATTATTCCGTCTTTAATTCCGATGTTATTTTCTGAAATTGGCCCCGAAGTAGTATTCCTGATTTTCACTTTGATGATGGTGTTGCAGTTGTTATTCGTAATTTTTATGATGCCGGAAACCAAAGGAATTTCTTTAGAAATGTTAAGCGAAACTTTAACCAAAAAAAATATCAAAAAAAATGAAATTAACGAAACACCTACCGCTCACGTTTTATAGTGCAGTTTTACTTTTAATAGGTTGCGGTAAGCCATTTACGGTAGTTGCGCAAACAACTGCAGTTTCTTCACCGGTATCTGATGAAGAAAAAATGTACCGTCCCAATTTTCATTTTACACCCAAAAAAGGGTGGATGAATGATCCTAACGGAATGTTTTATGCCGATGGAATTTATCATTTGTTTTATCAATATTATCCTGATGGTAATAAATGGGGACCAATGCATTGGGGACACGCTATTAGTAAAGATATGATCAGATGGGAAGAACAGCCCATTGCGATTTATCCGGATAAGGACAAATATATTTTTTCAGGAAGCGCTGTTGTCGATATCAATAACACATCAGGGTTAGGAAAAGGAAAAGTGGCTCCAATTGTTGCCATTTACACCCTCCATGATATGACAAAAGAAAAGGAAGGAAAAATTGATGTTGAACAACAAGATATAGCTTATTCGAACGACAATGGTTTTACATGGCAGAAATTTGAGGAAGGAAATCCTGTCGTGAAAAACCCTGGAATTCGTGATTTCCGCGATCCAAAAGTATCTTGGGATGAAACAAACAAACAATGGATTATGGTTTTGGCAGCTCAGGACCGAGCGCAATTCTATAAGTCGACAAACCTTAAAAACTGGGAATATTTATCTGAATTTGGAAAAGAAATTGGCGCTCACGGAGGCGTTTGGGAATGTCCGGATTTCTTTCAGATAAAAGTAGAAGGAACAAAGGAAACCAAATGGGTTTTACTTCAAAATTTAAATCCCGGAGGACCAAATGGAGGTTCAGGAGTACAATATTTTGTGGGCGATTTTGATGGAAAAACGTTTACACTGGATCCTAATTTTGCCAAAAGAGTAAATCAAGAGAAAGCTGTTTGGGTAGACTACGGAAGGGATAATTATGCAGGAGTAACCTGGAATAATATTCCAAGTGCAGATGGAAGAAGGCTGTTTATTGGGTGGATGTCAAATTGGGATTACGCGCAGCAGGTTCCAACAACTACATGGAGAAGCAGTACAACAATTCCACGCGAACTTAAACTGGTTAAAAAAGGAAACGAATATAGTTTGATTAGCAGTCCGGTGAAAGAAATTAACAAATATGTTTCTAAAACTATTAAAGTAAAAAACCTGAAAGGAAAAGGAAAACTTTCGATTCCTGAAGTTGGAAAAATAGATTTAACTCAGGCTGTTTTGAGTTTTAATTTAAAAAACTTAAAAAAAGACACTTATAGTTTTACACTTTCAAACGCTCTTGGCGAGTCATTGACCTTTGGTTTAAACACTGCTGAAAATTATCTTTTTGTTGATCGTTCAAAAGCGGGTAAAATTGATTTTTCTGAAAAATTTGCTTCAACGATAAGTAAAGCGCCGTTGGAAGGAACTCAAAAAGAAGCGGCCTTTAAAATTATTTTAGATAAAACATCAATTGAAATATTTTATAACAATGGCGAAAAAGTAATGACAGAAATCTTTTTCCTAAATAAGCCATTTACCTCAATTTCTGCTTTTTCAAACGAAGGAATGGAAATTTCTAATCTCGTAATTAACCAATTAAATATTAACTAAAAACAAAACCACTAACCATGAAAAGTAAATTTATTTATTTTCTATTTTTCTTCTTTCCGGTGCTGATGATGACGGCACAGGAAAGCGGAATTAAAGGAACCGTAACTTCGTCAGATGACGGATTGCCGTTGCCCGGCGCTACTGTAACAATTTCAGGGACAAATAACAGCACTTCTACCGATTTTGATGGAAAATTTTCCTTGCAGGACGCTACTCCTGATGCAGCACTTGTTGTTTCTTTCGTGGGCTATGCCACGCAAACGATTTCACTTAAAGGTCAAAAAAGTATCAATATAGTTTTAAAAGTAGGCAACAATCAATTGAATGAAATTGTAGTAACCGGTTATTCCAAACAAAAGAAAGCGGATATTACCGGATCGGTTGCCATTGTGAACGTAAAAGACATCATGAAACAACCGGAACCCAATCCAATTAAGGCTTTGCAGGGAAGAGTTGCCGGAGTAAGAGTATCCTCAGACGGTTCGCCTAGCGGAGGAAATACAAAAGTGGTAATTCGTGGTGTGGGAACCTTAAACAACACAGATCCACTTTACGTAATTGACGGGATGCCAACGAAATCAGGAATGCATGAATTGAATGCAAATGACATTGAGTCAATCCAGATTTTGAAAGATGCTGCTTCGGCCAGTATTTACGGTTCCAGAGCTTCAAATGGGGTGATTATTATTACTACCAAAAAAGGAAAAGAAGGCAAAATGAGAATCAATTTCAACACATATACTTCACTTTCAGACTACACCAGAAAATTGAGTGTGATGAATGCCAATCAATTTGGGCAAGCGCTTTGGCAGGCTAATATAAATGATGGTCTAGATCCGAATAATAATCATTTGAGTTATCAGTTTGATTGGTCGGTGAATAATAATAAGCCACAATTGAACAAAGTGTTAGTTCCGGAATATTTGGATGCGGAGCGAACCATGAAATCATCCAACACAGATTGGTACGATGCGATTTCGCAAACCGGAGTTGCCAATTC
>NZ_DATIDY010000200.1:0-38538 GCF_035456085.1 Flavobacterium sp. | reverse complement strand
TATGATTCAGCATTTGGATTACATCAAAGAATTAGGTGCGACAGCGCTTTGGCCAACACCACTTTGCGAAGACAATGACAAAGCGTATTCGTATCACACTTATGGACAATCCGATGTTTACAAAATTGACCCACGCTTTGGTACAAATGAAGAATACGTACAGCTTTCGGCAGAATTGCATAAACGCGATATGAAACTCATCATGGATTATGTAACCAACCATTGGGGAGCCGAGCACTGGATGATAAAAGATTTGCCTACATACGATTGGATTCACCAGTTTCCAGGTTATGCGCAAACCAATTACCGAATGACGACTCAATTCGACCCAAATGCCTCTCAAATTGATGCCAAAATGTGCATGGATGGATGGTTTGTAAAATCAATGCCCGACTTGAATCAGTCCAATCCTTTAGTGAATACTTATTTGAAACAAAACGCTATTTGGTGGATAGAATATGCCAATTTGGACGGTTTCCGCGTCGATACTTATTCTTATTGCGACAAGAAAGGAATTGCCGAATGGACCAAAGCAATAACGGACGAATATCCAAATTTTAACATTGTAGGCGAAGTTTGGATGCACGATCAGGCTCAAATGGCTTTTTGGCAAAAGGACAGTAAAATTGGAGCTATTCAAAACTACAATTCATATTTGCCTTCGGTTATGGATTTTACTTTAAACGATGCATTAGCCAAAGTTTTTAATGAAGATAATGGCAAGTGGAATGAAGGGATGGTGAATATTTATGAGAACTTCACCAACGACTTTTTATATCCAAACATCAACAGCATTATGATTTTTGCCGAAAATCATGATACAAACCGTTTCAACGAAATTTATCAAAAAGATTTGTCGAAATATAAAATGGCAATGACCTTGCTGGCTACCGTTCGCGGAATTCCTCAAATTTATTATGGTTCCGAAATTGGAATGGCTGGAAGCAAAGATAAAGACGGGGATGCTGCCATTCGTCAGGATTTCCCAGGAGGTTGGGCTGGTGACACAAATAATGCTTTTACAAAAGAAGGAAGAACAGCAGAACAAAAACAGTTTTTTGATTTCTCGGCTCAATTATTCAATTGGAGAAAAACAAACGAGACCGTACATTTTGGAAAAATGAAGCATTACGTTCCTATGAACAATGTGTATGTGTATTTCAGATATACCGATTCTAGTTCTGTTATGGTGGTTATCAATAACAATAAAGAACCGCAAACTTTTTCAACTAAACGTTTCCAAGAAAGTATTTTAAATTATAAAATAGGAAAAGACGTCCTCACCGGAAAATCAATCGATTTGAAAAATGATATTACTATCGAAGGAAAATCGGCATTGATTTTAGAATTGAAGTAAAAAATAGCAATATAAAATGACGTTCAAGCAACCTAGCTGATGTCAATATTCACGTAACATCTACGCATAATATTGTCGTTCCGTAGGAATCTCACGTTGGTTGCTCCCATTGCGGAGATTCCTACGGAATGACAAGTTTGCGAAATTATTGGAATGTTGAAAAAACGTCCTCGTTACTCGGGATGCAAAGTCTGGGAATAATAAGGACTTTATTGCAGATAAATAAATTTTACAATTATGAAAAAAATATTTCTATTCCTTTTAATTTCAAGCTTTTCTTTTGCCCAAAATGCAAACAGAAAATTTGAAAATTATAAATTAGTCAAAAACACCTTAGAAATAAAAACTTCGGATGGAACCTATTTTATAAAACCCTATTCTGATAAAATAGTCGAAACGACTTTTGTGCCAGCAGGAGAAAAGAACAATCCAAATTCACATGGAGTAGTTTTGGCTCCCGAAAATGTAACTTTCAAGGTTAAACAATCTGAAAATACATTAGTTTGTTCAACCACAGGAATTACTGTTTCTATTCAAAAAGCACCTTTTCAAATTTCATATTTGTATAAAAACAATCTGTTGATTTCTGAGAAAAAAGGATATGTACAAAGACAAACAAATACAAAAGAACTTCCAAAAGAAACATTAGAATTTAACCTGGATGCAACTGAAGCGCTTTATGGCGCCGGAGCTCGCGTATTAGGCATGAATCGTCGCGGAAACCGTTTGGAACTGTACAACCAAGCCGATTATGGATACGGAACGCATTCCAAAAAAATGAATTTCTCCATTCCGCTTGTGATGTCTTCTAAAATTTATGCTGTGCATTTTGATAACGGAGCCATCGGCTGGTTAGATTTAGACAGTAAAAAAGATAATACATTAGCCTACGAAACCATTTCTGGAAGAAAAACGTATCAAGTTGTCGCTGGCGATACTTGGACTGATTTGACATCCAATTATACTGCATTAACAGGAAGACAACCGCTTATTCCTCGTTGGGCTTTGGGTAATTTTTCAAGCCGATTTGGTTACCACACTCAAGAAGAAGTTACCAAAACTATCGACAAATATCTGAAAGATGAAATTCCAGTTGATGCGATAATTCTGGATTTATATTGGTTTGGAAAAACGGTTACAGGAACAATGGGAAATTTAGATTGGGACAAAGATAATTTTCCAAATCCAACCAAAATGATTTCTGATTTGAATAATAAAGGAGTCAAAACAATATTAATTACCGAGCCGTTTATTTTGACCACTTCCAGCAAATGGAATGATGCCGTTGACAAAAAGGTTTTAGCAACAGATAATCAGGGAAATCCGTTTAAATATGATTTCTTCTTTGGAAACACAGGACTTGTCGACGTCTTTAAACCAGAAGGCAAAAAATGGTTTTGGGATATTTATAAAAACTTAATCAACCAGGGAGTTGGTGGTTGGTGGGGTGATTTGGGCGAACCAGAAGTATTCCCGTCAGCAGCAATGACAGCACAGGGAACAGCTGATGAAGTGCACAATATTTATGGACATAATTGGGCAAAACTACTTAAAGAAGGTTATAAAAATGATTTTCCAAATGTGCGTCCGTTTATTTTAATGCGTGCCGGATATTCAGGTTCACAACATTATGGAATGATTCCGTGGTCTGGTGATGTTGGCCGTTCCTGGGAAGGTTTACAAGCACAACCCGAAATTGCATTGCAAATGGGAATGCAGGGAATGGGATATATGCACTCAGATTTAGGAGGTTTTGCAGGAGATTATTTTGATAATGAATTATATGTTCGTTGGTTGCAATATGGTGTTTTTCAACCCATTTATCGTCCTCATGCACAGGAAGAAGTGGCTTCGGAACCAGTAAATAAAGATATTTTAACCAAAGCCAAAGTCAAAAAACAAATAGAGTTGCGATATCAATTGTTACCTTACAATTATACATTGGCTTTTGAAAACAATAACAAAGGATTGCCATTAATGCGTCCGTTGTTTTTTGAAGAACCTACGAATGAAAAGTTACTAAAATCGTGTGACTCTTATTTGTGGGGAAATGATTTTTTAGTAACACCAATTACAAAAGCAGGCGTTACCAACACTACTATTTATTTTCCAAAAACCAATAATTGGTATGACTTTTATACAGGAGCTAAACATGAAGCTGGAGCGACAGAAAACATTGCTGTTTCTGCTGATAATATTCCTGTTTTTGTACGTGGAGGAGCTTTTATTCCGATGATAAAAACAATTCAAAACACGACAAAATATTCACTGTCTGATTTTGATTTGCATTTTTATTATGATGAAAAAGCAACTTCAAGTTCAGGAAAATTATACAACGATGACGGAATAACACCAAATGATTTTGAAAAAGGAGCTTACGAGATTCTGAACTTTTCGAATAGTTCAAAAGACAAGGTCATTACTTTAAAAATGAATACTACCGTTGGAAAATCATTTGTAAGTACTGATAAAAATGTTAAGGTTTTGGTTCATAACATTCCAAATAAACCAGCCAAAATTACGGTTAATGGTGTTACTGTTGATGGTCAATTGAATGGAAATATTCTTGAATTACCTGTAGTATTAAAAAAAGATCTAACTAACGAAATCAAAATACAATTGTAAAATATGAAAAAGAAAAACATAGTATTGTCAATGGTTCTTTTATTAGTAGTAACTACTTTGGTAAGCGCTCAACCAAAAAAGAATTCCAATATAAAACCAAAAACTGAAAAAACTCCTTTTGTTTGGGAAGGTGCTAATTTATATTTTTTGATGACCGATCGTTTTAATAATGGCGATAAAACAAATGATTTAAATTACAATAGAACAAAAGCACCCGCAAAATTGAGAGGTTTTGAAGGCGGTGATCTTAAAGGAATTATCCAAAAAATAGATGAAGGTTATTTTACAAAATTAGGAATCAACGTCATTTGGTTTACACCTGTTGTCGAACAAATTCATGATGGCACCGATGAAGGAACTGGTTACAGTTATGGATTTCACGGCTATTGGACAAGAGATTGGACGGCTTTAGATCCTAATTTTGGAACCAAAAAAGACTTAGCCGAATTGGTTAAAAAAGCCCACGCCAAAGGAATCCGTGTCATGCTTGATGGTGTTATTAACCACACTGGACCTGTCACGCAAATCGATACTGTTTGGCCCGAAGATTGGGTTCGTACAGGACCAACTTGTCAATTCAAAAATTTTGATAACACCACTGCTTGTACATTGGTTGCCAATTTACCAGATGTAAAAACCGAAAGCAAAGTTGAAGTTGCTTTGCCTCCGTTTTTAGTTGAAAAATGGAAAAAAGAAGGCAGATATGATAAAGAAGTAGCTTCTCTGAATGCTTTTTTCAAAAGAACAGGCTATCCTAGAACTCCAAAATACTACATCATAAAATGGCTGACAGATTATATTACCGAATTTGGAATTGACGGCTACAGAGCCGATACCGTAAAGCATACTGACGAAAGTGTTTGGGCAGATTTTAAAACTCAGTGTGATTATGCTTTCGCCAATTGGAAGAAAAATAATCCAACGCAAGTGTTAGATAATAATCCATTTTACACCATTGCCGAAGTTTTCAACTACAATATTAGTGGTGGAAAATTATTTGATTTTGGAGATAAAAAAGTGAATTATTACGACAATGGTTTTAATGCCATGATTAATTTTGAATTCAAAAGTGATGCTAAGAAAAGCTACTCAGATTTGTTTGCAAAATATTCGGATTTGCTAAACAATCAATTAAAAGGCAATAGTGTTCTGAATTATATTTCCTCACATGACGATGGCGGACCGTTTGACGCGAATCGTACCAAAAGCATCGAAAGCGGAACAAAATTGTTGTTAAGCCCAGGAATTGCTCAAGTGTATTACGGCGATGAATCGGCTAGATCTCTTGTCGTTGAAGGAGCTCAAGGCGATGCAATCTTACGCTCATTTATGAATTGGGATGCAATTAAAACAAATGCCGAAACTCAAAAAGTCCTTTTGCATTGGCAAAAATTAGGTCAATTCAGAAAAAATCATCCGGCAGTCGGAGCGGGTGTGAATACCGAAATTTCGTCAACACCTTATGTTTGTTCCAGAACTTTTACTAAAGGGAAATATTCAGATACAGTTGTAATCGGCTTGGATTTGGCAAAAGGCAAAAAAGAAATTCCTGTGGGTTCGTCCTTCAAGAATGGAGCAAAAATAAAAGACGCTTATTCAGGGAAAACAACAACTGTTTTGAATGGAAAAGTAACTATTGAAAGTGAGTTTGATATTGTTTTATTGGAACTCAATAAATAAACTAGAACTATCAGTAACTCATACCAAGATTTTTAAAAAAAAAATATACTTTGCGCCTCTGCGTCTTTGCGAGACCAATTTCACGCAAAGACGCAGAGGCGCAAAGAGCAGGAGTATTAAAGTTTAGAAAAATATTCGACAATTGATTTTTTAAGTAATGCTTCGAATTGAGAATAAAAAATAAATTATATCGAAACGCCTTTAGAAATGGAGGCGTTTTTTTATTTTAGTGACATGGAAAAAACACTGAAAATAGGTCACCGCGGAGCCAAAGGACACGAACCCGAAAACACTTTGGTCTCATTTGAAAAAGCCATTGCACTGGGCGCAGACGGAATTGAATTGGACGTACACCTAAGCTCAGACGGACATTTGATTGTAATCCACGACGAAACCGTTGACCGAACCACAAATGGTAAAGGAGCGGTAAACCAAATGACATTGGAAGAAATAAAATCTTTTCAGATTGATGCCAAACACGAAATACCAACATTGATTGAGGTTTTGGATTTGGTCAATCAAAGGTGTTTTGTCAATATAGAAATCAAAGGAGAAGGTATTGCCGAACAGGTTGTTGACGTAATTGAACGCTATGTTTCAGAAAAAAAATGGAAGCTGGACCATTTTTTAGTGTCCAGTTTTGATTGGAATAGTCTACAGCAAGTCCGTTTTTTAAATGAAAATATCCGAATTGGGGTTTTGACTGAAACCAATTTGGATCTTGCTTTTTCTTTTGCCCGATTCATGAAAGCCGAAGCCCTGCATCCCGATTTTCAATTATTGACCAAAGAATTTACAGATAAAATTCAACAGAAAGAAATCCTAGTTTTCCCTTGGACTGTAAATGAAACAGAAGACATTCAAAGAATAAAATCTTTTAACGTTGATGGAATTATAACCGATTTTTTGGATAGAATATAATTCGGCTCAGAGATTCCAATAATTGACCACACAGTTTGTCATTCCGTTAGGAATCTTTAGGATTGCTTGAGATTCCTACGGAATGACAAACTGTGTGTAATGAAAGTTATACATAGCTGTCGTAATTAAATTAAATCGTTAACATTAGCTTTTATAATTCGTGCAATTAGACCAAGTTCTAATTTGTGTTTATTGGTGCAATTCGTGGCTGAAACCCTTACCTTTGCATTCAATTCCTTTTTAAAATCATGATTCAAAATTTTGACATACTCGTTGTTGGCGGTGGCGCTGCCGGTTTTTTTACAGCTATTAATATCGTGGAGAAAAACCCAAAAATAAAAGTAGCCATTCTTGAAAGAGGTGCTGAAGTTTTGAGCAAAGTTCGTGTTTCCGGAGGAGGGCGCTGTAATGTGACGCATGCCTGTTTTGAGCCGAACGAATTAGTGAAATTTTATCCTCGAGGCGAAAAGGAATTACGTGGTCCTTTCCATCAGTTTTGTTCGGGTGACACTATCGAATGGTTTGAAAAACATGGAGTAGAACTCAAAATTGAAGAAGACGGACGTATGTTTCCAGTTTCAAATTCTTCCCAAACCATCATTGATTGTTTTGTAAAAGCTACACAAAAACTCGGAATTAAAGTACTTACAGGACAAAGTGTACAATCCATTTTCAAAAAAGACAATTTTTGGAAAGTGGAAACGCAAAATGAAAATTACATTGCTGAGAAGTTAGTTCTTGCCACAGGCAGTAATCCGAAAATTTGGGAAATGCTTCAACAGCAAGGTCATGCCATTGTAAGTCCGGTTCCGTCATTATTTACGTTCAATATAAAAGACACGAGAATCAAAGAATTGCCGGGTGTTTCGGCTCAAGTTACTGTAAAAGTCAAAGATACGAAGTTGACATCTACAGGGCCTTTATTAATCACGCATTGGGGAATGAGCGGTCCGGCAATCTTGAAATTATCGGCTTGGGGAGCACGGATTTTACACGATAAAAATTATCAGTTTACCATTTATGTGAATTGGCTCCACGATCTTGATTCCGAAGATGCGGAGAAAATTTTAAAAAACACCAAACAAGAACACGCCAAAAAAGCAGTTTCCAAAAAATCACTTTTTGGTTTGACCAATCGTCTTTGGGAAAGTTTGGTTTTAGCTTCTAATATTTCTGAGGAAACTAAATGGGCTGATTTGTCCAAAGTTCAAATGCAAAATTTGATAAACCAATTGACAAACTGTACTTTTCAGGTAAATGGCAAAAGCACTTTCAAGGAAGAATTTGTAACTGCCGGAGGAATCGATTTAAAAGAAATCAATTTCAAAACGATGGAAAGTAAATTGCACCAGAACTTGTATTTCGCTGGCGAAATCGTAAATATTGATGCTATTACTGGAGGTTTTAATTTTCAAAATGCTTGGACTAGTGGGTTTATTGTAGCGAATGCTATGTAGTTGTTTTTTAGTCTAATATGTTTTTTTTAAAAGAAAAATAGTACTTTTAACTTTTAAAAAAGTAAAATTATGGAACAGACAATTTCAACAGGAAACAATTTTGAATTAATAAGTCTATCTTACCAAGTTTTCAGCATATTATTGTTTGTGGTAATCGGTTTTGTCGTTATCAGAACTATAAGGAAAATTTGGAAACTTTTAGATGAAGCGATTCAGTATCTTGAAAATAAAAACGATGCTTATAATAATGAGTAAAAAAAATCTAGCCGTTCAAGTGTTATGATTTGGTGGTTTTATTGAATTAAATATAAAAATTAAAACGTGCATTCTATTCCACTAAAAAAACAGATTCTGTCGATTGCAGCTTTTACTGAAAATGAAATTGAAAAGATTGTCTCTTCTTTTGAATATGCAAAATTCAAACCTAAAGAATATCTGGCTACAATTGGAAAAACCAGCAATGAAATTTACTTTATAATTAATGGCCTAGCCAGAGTTTATTATTTGAAAAACGGAAAAGAAGTCACCACATATTTAAGTTCTGATAACGGATTTATTGCCTCTTATTCCAGTTTTATAAATCAAACACATTCTTTTGAAAACATACAATGCATTGAAGAATGCGAAGTACTCTCCATAAGTTATGCAAAAATGCAAAAGCTATATGCCGAAATTCCTAATTGGGAACGGGTTGGAAGAATATTAGCAGAACAAAATTATCTCTGTATGGCAGATCGATTGTTAAAACTTCAAATGATTCCTGCCAAGGAAAAATACCTTACTTTTTTACAGGCAACACATCCTAAAATCATTCAGCGAACGCCATTAATTTATATCGCTTCCTATTTGGGGATTACTCCCGAATCGTTAAGCCGAATTCGCCAGAGCATTTCTTAACATTTATCAAGAAGATTGGCTTGCTGATTTTTAATCTTTGTGAATATTAATTTAATCAACAAAGATGAAAAAAATAGCTGAAGATGTTTATCAAATTCCATTGATGCCTAGAAACAGCATTAATTGTTATTTGATCGAAGATGTACTCATTGATGCTGGCATAAGAAGTTCTGCCACTCGAATTTTGAATGCAGTAAAAGACAGAAACTTAAGTAAACACGTGCTCACTCACGCACATGCAGATCATCAGGGGAGTAGCAGCATTATCTGCAATGCACTAAAAATTCCATTATTGTGTAGTGAATTAGAAAAAGAAAATGCAGAAAATGGTACTGTTACTATTGAATACCCAAATCCCAATCACTTCATTTCTAAATTCCAGCAAAAATTCTGGGCAGGTGACGGCTTCAAGGTAACAGAAACTCTCAAAGAAGGCGATAGAATTGGTGGCTTTGTTGTTATTGAAACCCCGGGACATTCTAGCGGGCATCTTTCATTTTTTAGAGAAAAGGACGGAATTTTGATTGCCGGTGACACCCTTACAAACATGAATCTATTAACCACTATAGTTGGACTACGCCAACCTCCAAACTTATTCACAGCCGACCAAGAACAAAATAAAAATTCGATAAAAAAATTAGTTTCATTACAACCAAAAGTAATATGTTTTGGTCATGGTTCTGTACTGGTAAACAATGGTGATCTTGAGAGATTTGCAAGTAAAATCTAATTTTGGCTTAAGATTAATTAACAAAAAATTACATCAATTCTAAGTTTTTTTTGGCGACAGTTGGAATATATTTACTTTCAATAAATTCTTACTTATGAAAATAAAACTACTTAGTGCATTATTTTTCTTTGTTTGTCAATTCAGTTTTTCACAGACCGAAAAACTTCTTAAAGGAGTGGTTTCGTCTGAAAATTTTTTGCTGTATAATGTAGATGTTATCAATAAAAATTCGAAAAAAAGCGTTAAAACCAATGAAAAAGGTGAATTTGTAATTCAGGCTAAGGTGAATGATAGTCTTCTTTTTTATGTTAAAGATTATCATATAAAAAGGCTGAAAGTAACTCCCGGACAAATTGAACAGAACAATTTTCAAGTTATAATGCTAAAAAATGCAGAAGAGCTAAAAGAGGTTTTAATTACAAATATGCCAAGCCTTGAGTTAAGCAAAGACAAAAAATATGAGCAAAGTAAGCTTGATGAGTATGCCACGGAAAAATTTGATAATAATGAGGGATTTCAAGCTATGAGAAGAGGAGCGTTTGTTAACGGATTAAATTTTGTTACAATTGGCAAAAAGCTTTTACAATTATTTTCAAATGAAAAAGAACCAAAAAAAGAATCTCCTGTAGAAATTGAATTTACAACTTTAGCTAAAAATATTTGCGATCAAAAATTTTATTTGGAGACTTTAAAATTAAAACCAGATGAAATTGATCTTTTCCTTCAATTTTGTGAAGCCGATCCTGGGTCAAAAAAACTAAAAGAGAATAATAATGTACTAAACATGATGGATTTTTTATCAGCCAAAAACATCGAATTTCAAAAGCTGAAAAAATGATCGCAGCTAACTACCTGTTCAGCCACCAAATACTTCCATTCAAAACCGTAGCAAAACTAACCCAAAGCAAATATGGAATAAATAAATAGCCTGAAATTTTATTGATTTTGGCAAATTGAATATAGGTTTCATAAATCATTAACCAAAGAATAATAATTTCTAATCCTGCCAACATTGGGTTTTTTAGTCCAAAAAACAAATACGACCAAAGTGCATTTAAGGCCAATTGAATGGCAAAGAATTGCAGTGCTTTTTTAACGGTTTCCTTTTCAAAATCAATTCTGTCCCAAACCAATCCTGCTGCGATTCCCATCATAATATAAAGCGTACTCCAAACGGGTGCAAAAACCCAATTAGGCGGATTGAAGCTTGGTTTTATTAATGTTGGATACCAAGTTGTGATTGCAGATTTGGTTACAATTCCAGAAAAATAGCCCACTACAAGACAAGTAACAACAATTGATAATATTTTGGTAAGCTTGTTCATTTATTTGTTTTTTTAAGACTCCAAAAGTACTTAAAACTTTCTAAGGATCCTCCAAACTTACAATTTAACAGCAAGGAAAAATAAGTCACTCAGCATAAAAACACCAGGGTACGAAGTTTTGAGAAACTTAGCAACTCAGTCACTTAGTAACTTAGCAACTTTCTATGTAACTTTGCAAAAAAAAAATACTATTCATGTTTGAAATTGACGATTTTATTCCATCACAATATAGCCATTCAATAGACCAAGGAAGTTTTTCCTGGAGCGCACCAAGTAACATTGCATTAGTGAAATATTGGGGGAAAAAAGAGAATCAGATTCCTGCGAACCCTTCGGTTAGTTTTACTTTAAATAACTGTAAAACGATTACCACTTTGGCTTTTGCAAAGAAACAAAATGATGGAAATTTTTCTTTTGATTTACTTTTTGAAGGAAAACCAAAAGAAGATTTTAAACCAAAAATTCAAAAGTTTTTAGAGCGAGTTTACAACTACTTGCCTTTTCTAAAAGAGTATCATTTTACAATAAATACAGAAAATACATTTCCACACAGTTCTGGAATTGCTTCGTCAGCATCAGGAATGGCAGCTTTGGCAATGAATTTCATGAGTTTGGAAAAAGAACTGAATCCAGCAATGACTGACGATTACTTCTTTAGCAAAGCTTCGTTTTTGGCACGATTAGGTTCTGGAAGCGCTTGCAGAAGTGTCAAAGGTCAAGTTGTAGTTTGGGGAAATCAAACTAATATAAAAGGAAGTTCAGACTTATATGGAGTTGAATATCCATATCAAATTCATTCGGTTTTTAAAGATTTTCAAGATACAATTTTGTTAGTCGATAAAGGAGAAAAACTGGTTTCGAGTACTGTTGGCCATGATTTGATGCATAATCACCCATTTGCCGAAAATAGATTTGCACAGGCACATACTAATTTAGACCAATTGATAACCATTTTTGAAAGTGGAAATTTGGAGGAATTTATCAAAATTGTAGAAAGTGAAGCTTTGACTTTGCATGCGATGATGATGACTTCTTTGCCTTATTTCATTTTGATGAAACCGAATACGTTGCAAATTATTAATGCAATTTGGAAATTTAGAAACGAAACTAAAACTCCTGTTTGTTTTACTTTGGATGCTGGCGCCAACGTACATGTTTTATATCCAAATGAATACAAAGAAAAAGTATTGCAATTTATTAAAACAGAATTAGTTGGCTTTTGCCAAAATGGTCAGTATCTTTGCGACGAAATTGGAAATGGTGCTTTGTTGTTATAGTACTTTATTTTTGTATATTTAATCCTTTAATTGGCACGATTATGGATTTAAATGCTGAAAAATTAGAACTGATTCAAAAAATTCTGGAAACAAAAGATAGTAGTTTGCTGAAAAAAGTCAAAGCTATTTTTGATGAGGCAGAAAAAGTAGTTTGGGAGGAATTAACCCCCGAACAACAAGAAGAAATAAACATAGGAATACAAAACGAAAATCGTGGCGATGTAGTCGATTTTTAATAAACATAAGATTATCAACCCTAGTGGGATAATTTAAAAAAAATATGAAAGGACCTTTATTTTACTCAAAAATATTACTCTTTGGAGAATACGGAATTATTCGTGACTCTAAAGGATTATCGATACCTTATAATTTTTACAATGGAGCTTTAAAAAAAGATGCTAATCCTTCAGCCGAAGCTATAGAATCGAACGGTCATCTGAAACGATTTGTTGCTTACTTGGAGTTTTTACAACAAGATCAGCCTGATTTAGTGACTTTTGATTTGGAAGCATTAAATAATGATGTTCAAACCGGAATGTATTTTGATTCCAGTATTCCACAAGGTTATGGAGTAGGGAGTAGCGGTGCTTTGGTAGCTGCTATTTATGATAAATACGCACATAATAAAATCACTATTTTAGAAAACTTAACACGTGAAAAGTTATTGACTTTGAAAACAATATTTTCACAAATGGAAAGTTTTTTTCATGGGAAAAGCTCAGGACTCGATCCTTTAAACAGCTATTTGAGCATTCCAATTTTAATCAATTCAAAAGACAATATCGAAGCTACCGGAATTCCAACTCAAAGCCTTGATGGTAAAAGAGCTGTGTTTTTATTAGACTCTGGAATTGTTGGCGAAACGGCTCCGATGGTTAATATATTTATGGAAAACCTAAAAGATCAAGGTTTCCGCACTATGTTAAAAAATCAATTTGTAAAATATACCGATGCTTGTGTAGAGAATTTCTTAGGTGGCGATATGAAATCATTATTTGAAAACACCAAGAAATTATCAAAAGTGGTTTTGAATAATTTCAAGCCAATGATTCCAGAACAATTTCATGGTATTTGGCAAGAAGGGCTTGATTCCAATGATTACTATTTGAAATTGTGCGGTTCAGGCGGCGGCGGTTATATTTTAGGATTTACAGAAGATTTGGAAAAAGCAAAAGTTTCGTTAAAAGATTTTAAATTGGAAGTAGTTTATCAGTTTTGATATTATATTTAATAAAATTACTATAAACTTTAAGCCAAATCTCATGTTAAGCAGAAAGCATAAACTAATTGTATTAAAAATTATCAGTTTATTCTCTGTCGTGAGAGGCTACAATATTCCTATTATAGCTTTAGCCCAATACTTATCAGCGATTTTTATCTTAGCTCCCGAACAGAGAGCATTGTCTATTTTGCTGGATTATCGTCTTTTTATTATTGTATTGGCTTCCAGTTGTACCATTGCTTCCGGGTATATAATAAATAGTTTTTATGACAGTAATAAAGACTTGATAAACCGTCCCAATAAATCACAATTAGACAGATTAGTGAGCCAAAAAACGAAACTACAGGTTTATTTTGGGCTTAACTTTTTCTCAGCCTTCATCTGTTTTTTTGTTTCTTACAGAGCTGTTTTGTTCTATTCGGTTTATATCTTTTTGATTTGGTTTTATTCTCATAAAATTAAAAGATATCCACTTATAGGGAACCTGATGGCAGCATTTTTAGCTGTACTTCCTTTTTTCGGAATTCTATTGTATTATTATTCCAAGATCCCTTTCTATGAAATCGAAAACAATAGCGGTAAACATGTTGTTATTCTTGCGCATGGGGCCTTTTTATTTCTATTAATTTTAATCAGAGAAATGATAAAAGATTTAGAAAATTTAAAAGGTGATTTCGCCAATGATTACAAGACCATTCCAATTATTTATGGAGAAAAAAATGCAAAAAAAATAATTACGATCTTGACATTTCTGACCATTATGCCTGTTTACTTTTTAATTAATATTTATGATGTCGGATACATGGATCTTTACTTTTATTGCAGCTTTATAATTTTGATTTTTTTTCTTTTGTATTTATGGAAATGGCAGACGAAAGAGCGATATCTCATGCTTCACAATGTCTTGAAATTCCTTATTGTAGCAGGAGTTTTTTGTATTATTCTTATCAATCCGAGCGTTCTTTGGCACGGAAAAAAAGTATTAATGACAATTTAATAATGCATAAATATCGCTATTGCATTTTAAAACTTCAACAGTCATTAAATTAATCAGTTAACTTTTTCTAATTATCAAAAATCGTTTACCAATGATATAAATAGTATCTTTGTTCCAAATTATAGAATATTATGAACAATAAGGAAGGCAATAATAAAAGAACTGGTGGTAGAGCAGGAAGTTCAAGACCAAGTTCTAATAAGCCAAAACCTGCGATGCAAAAGAGGGCTCAGGGCCCAAAAAAAACAAAAGTAAATGCTAAAGTAGCTGAAGTTGAAGCTAATAAAGTTGTAAAAAAACCAAATCAAGCGGCTAAAAGACCTAAAGCAAAAGATGAAATTCGTTTAAATAAATACATCTCAAATTCAGGTACTTGTTCCAGACGTGATGCCGATATTTATATTCAATCAGGAAATGTAAAAGTAAATGGTGTGCCTGTTACCGAAATGGGTTATATGGTAAAACCTGGAGATGTTGTAAATTTTGATGGAGTTGTATTAACTCCTGAGAAAAAAGTGTACATCTTATTGAATAAACCTAAAAATTTCACGACAGCTCTTGATGAAGGTCAGGAATATCGTAATGTTTTAGAATTAGTAAAAGGTTCGACTACTGCCAAAATTGGACCAATTGGTAGAATGGATAAAAACACTACAGGATTATTGGTTTTTACCAATGACACTGATATGATTCGAAAATTTACATTGCCAAATCAAAAATCGCCTAAAATTTATCAGGTTTCGTTAGATAAAAATTTAAAGTTTGAAGATTTGGAAAAAATCAACAAAGGACTTGTAATTGATGGGCACCGAGTTTCAGTAGATGAAGTAAGTTATATCGATGGTGAGCCAAAAAATGAAATAGGAATTCAATTGAAATCATCTAACATAAAAGTAGTTCGTGCTATTTTTGAACATTTTCAATATAATGTTCTTAGGGTTGACCGTGTTGCTTTTGCTGGTTTGACCAAGAAAAATTTACCACGAGGAAATTGGAGAATGCTTACTGATCAGGAAGTTATCAATTTGAAAAACATGTAGTTTTTTTTAAAATAAAATTTCAAATCCCATTTCAACTTAATTTGAAAGGGATTTTTTTATTTAAAATAGAATCGAAAGATTGTCGCGTAATTGGTTTGAAATTTATTTAATTTAAACCCAATTTGTTGTGAGCAAATGGATTAATTTATAGCTTAAAAATTTTACTTAAAAAATGGGTTTTTGAATTTGTTTTTACCAAAGTGTTGGAATCATAATGAGTTTCTTCGCACTCAAAGTTTGGATAACCTAAAATAATTCTAATGCCCTCTGGAACCGTGTTAAGGATTATTTTTTTCTCTGCATTCAGCTCATCTTGGGTTTTGTTTGCCGTTTGGTTTTCTTTTTTGAAATAAGATAAAATTAGCATTACAGCAAAATTTAAAATAGCATTAGCGGTTTCACTTTTGACACCAACTTCATTCGAAATCATTTCAGAAATACGTCCCTTTTTTATCGAAAAAATTAAATTTAAAGGTATGAACCCTTCATGTTCAAAAGAGTAATTAATTGAGGATAATTTTCCGGCATCATATTCTACAGTTTTGTTGAATTCGCTAAAAGTTATTGAATCAATAATTTTGTCATATAGATCGGAGTTGTTAATAATGCTGTCAAGACCAATAAGTACGGTACAAATGCTCGTGTCAATTGATCTTCGCAATAAGATTTCGTTTTCTTCATATTTTTTACAAAAAACAGAAATTAACGGGGAAGTAATAATACTTCTAAATTGATTAAGTAAAACGGGGGCCATATTTTATCTTTTATCAAATCAATATTTGAATTAACTTAAAATAACCGACTAAGTGCTCGCTTTTTCCGATTATCTGATAAATATATGCAAAAAATATAACAAAAAACAAAAAAAATCATTTTTCTGTATTTGTTCAAAATTACAACTACCTTAAATTTATTGTAAAATTTTTGTTTTTACTCTTTAAAGTATTGATCTAAAATGATTTGTAGGGCTTCTGTGGTGAGTATTTTGCTTTGAAAATCTGTTATTGCAGGAAGTTTTAATGCTCTTTCTTTATCATCTGGATTAAGAGAACTCGTTAACATTATAACTTTTGCATCTCCTTTTTGATCAGGGGTTAATGTGTCAAAGACTTCTGCAAATTCCCATCCATCCATTACAGGCATATTGATGTCAAGAAATATTAGCATAGGTTGTGGAAAAATGCCGTCATTTTTTTCAAATTTACCAGAATTTTTCAAATAGTCTAGCGCTTCTTGGCCATTCAATACAATTTCGATATGATCTGTAATTGCAGCTTTTTTTATGATCATTTTTGTTATAAAGTTTGTTGCCTTATCGTCGTCGATTAGTAAAACAGAATTTATTTTTTTCATTGGTTGGTCTTTTGATGTTGTTATTAAATAACAAAAGCTATTTAATTTTCATTAATTGGTTTTGGGTATAGTAAAATATATGGTAGTGCCTTTACCAAATGATGATTCGGCCCAAATTTCACCCCCATGTAAGGCTACAATTTTTTTACAAATAGCCAGACTTATTCCTATTCCGGAGTATTCTTCTCGATTATTTAAACGTTTAAAGATTATAAATATTTTTTCTATATTATGTTCCTCTATTCCAATTCCATTGTCCTCTATTGCAAATTGCCAGTTATGATCACTTTCTTTTGCACTTATATTTATTTCTAATTGAACATCCTTTTTTCTAAATTCTATTGAATTGGTTAATATATGTTTGAACAATTCGATTAATTCGACAGAATATCCATTTACAATGGGTAGTTCGCCAATAGTAATTTTAGCATTTACTTTTGAAATACTGTCAGATAAAGATAATATTGCGTCATCTACAATTTCCTTACAATTTTCTTTTGAAATTGCTACTTGTTTACCTATTCTTGAATAATCTAATAGCCCTTTAACTAGCTTTTGCATTCTGTCAGATGATTCGTAAATAAAATTTAGATACTGCTTTATATCTGGATTTTGTTCATCAAAAGCGTTGTCTTTTAGGAGGTCAGTAAAATATTTTAAGGTTAGTATAGGTTCATGTAAATCATGTGATGCCACATACACAAATTGCTCTAATTCTTTATTCTGGATTTGTAATTTTTGATTTTGTAATGCAATTTTTTGCTCATTTTCCTTTCGTTCCGTGATGTCTTGTGCAATAGCATCTATATGGTTTGGTAAGCCATTTTTGTCATAAATTAATTTTGCATTCAAAGACACCGTTTTTATTAATCCTGATTTAGTTCTAATTTTTCTTTCGTGATTAATTAATCCAGCGTTCACATTTGTCATATAACTGACTAAATCTTCATCGTTGACATCAAATTCAAGGACACTTCGATGTTGTCCTATTAATTCTTCAGGTGTATATTCCGTGAATTTTTCAACCGAAGGACTCACATTTATATAATTGCCATTGAGATCCATTTGAAAGATAACATCATGACTATTAGTAAAGATATCACGGTATTTTTTTTCGCTTTTTTTTAGGGCCTTTTCAATCTTTAATTTTTCGGTAATGTTTGTCGAAAATATTGTTGCTCCAATAATTTTTTCATTTTTATTGACAATTGGATTAAGTCTTAATTCCCAATAACTACCATTTGATTGGAATCGTTTAATAGTTGTAATACTTTCTCCTAAAAAAACTTTATCCAAAACTGATATAGCGTCATGCAATTCTTTTTTATTAACTAAACATTCGTGCAACGACATACCAACAACAATGTCTATATTGTTCATTTCTTTCATATTAACCTTATGAAGATTATTGAAATTAAGATACTGATATTTTTTGTTTAAAGAATAAATGCTAACATTCTTCGGGCTTTCTAAAATAGACTCAAGTATTGTTTGGTTTTTTTGTAGTCGGTCTTTACTGATTTTATTTAAATTGTATGCTCTTTTTCTTTCAGCTAAAATTGAAGACATGAAAAGACTGCAAATACTAATTACGCTCAAAAATAAATCTAATAACAAAATAGAATTATTTATACTATCTGATTCAAATGGACCAATTCCCATTGCAGTAGCTATGATTGCAAATGACGAAATAAGAATGATAGCAAGTGTTGAGATTCGCATTCCAAAACGATACGCTGACCAAAACAACAATGGAATTATAATATATTTTAAATCATAATATTTAAAAAATATAATTGTACAGAGAAATATAGTAACTAGTACAAAAAATATTAATTCTAATGGTTTAATTGGGTTTTTAATATTATTTTTTGAGTACCATGATAATATAAATGGAGTAATCAAAATAATTCCAATAGCATCTCCAAGCCACCAGGTTTTAAAAGTATACCAAAAATTAGAACTGTTAAATCCTCCAAGTGTAATAGCGCTTGTACCTATTAAAGCAACAATTGTTGAAAAAGAAAAGGAACCAAAAATAAGCAATGCAAAAACATTTTTACCGCTATGGAGCGGATGTCTTCCATTGCAGGCACGATCTACAATATATTTACTAATAATTGAACTAATTACGTAACCAATGGCAATAAAGAATGAGATTAGTACCAGCTTTGGTAAATTTAGGTGTTCTTGATTTAGAATATTTATGTTGTTGAAAATATTAGCTATAAATGCCCCTAAAAAAATCCCTAATAATGCTCTATTTCCTAAAATTAATACAGAAGCTAATGCTAGTCCTGCAGCTGGAAATATTGGGCTAATAGCTATGTAATTTATGGAAAGTAAAGAACTGATTTTAGAAAGAAGTATATACAATAGTGCAATTAGAAGAACTACAGCAGGTGTAGATTTTAAAATTGGAAGATCAGAATAGAAAGAAGTTAATGAATTGCGGGATTTCATTATTTGATTTACTATTTGTATAAAATTTTAACTAACAAGAATTGTACCAGTTTTTGAAAAATAAACCTTTAAACTTTGATATTCAGCATTATAATTTAAATCATCGCTGATAGATAAGTTTACTGGGTATTAATTTAAGAAAAATAAACTTATGTTTTTAAATAAGTTTTATGATTGTGTTAAGATCAAAAATTAATAATTTTTTTAAGCTTTTTAGGGGGAGTTAGTGATTTTTAATGTATTGGTTTTAATAAAAAAACGACTCAACATTAAAAACAACTTAAAAGTTTTAAAATCGTCTATTTTTTATTTGTTTTTTATTTTAAAAACAAAGTTAAAATAAAAGAGGCTGTCTAAAAAGACAGCCTCTTGTGGTACCTCCAGGGATCGAACCAGGGACACATGGATTTTCAGTCCATTGCTCTACCATCTGAGCTAAGGTACCGTGCTAATGCGGGTGCAAATATAGAATCATTTTTAATTTATACAAAACAAATTTTAAAAAAAATGAATTTGTATCTTCGCATTGTTAAATATAAATTATGATTTTAGCCGTTGATGTTGGAAATACTAGAATAAAAGCTGCTGTTTTTGAGGGAAGTACAATGCTGGAGAGTTTTGTTTTTTTGAAAAATGAGTTGAAAATAAATATTCAAAATATTTTAAAAAAATATAAAAAAACAACACATTTGGTCGTTTCTTCGGTATCAGATATAGAGAAACAATCATTTTTAGACTTTGAAAATCATATTAATGTTCATTTTGTTTCGCATGATGATGCGTTCCCATTTGTAAATAAATATAAAACCCCACGGACTTTAGGTGTCGACAGAATGGTTCTTGCAGCAGGAGCTACACTTCAATTTCCAGAGCAGAACCGACTTGTTATCGATGCTGGTACTTGTATAACTTATGATTTTATCGATGCATCTAATGCTTATCTTGGAGGCGCAATTTCGCCGGGTTTAAAATTACGATATGCAGCTTTGCATAATTTTACAGCAAAACTTCCTTTGCTTGATTTGGAGGAACCGGAATATTTTATTGGGAAATCAACTACAGAGTCATTGCATTCTGGTGTAGTTAATGGAATGGTTTATGAAATAGAGGGTTTCATAGAAGAATATAGAAAGGCTTATCCAAATTTTATCATAATTTTAACTGGTGGCGATACAGTTTTTTTGGCTAAACGATTAAAAAATACCATATTTGCCAATTCAAATTTTCTTTTAGAAAGTTTGAATCAAATTTTTCAATATAAAATAGAAAATGATTAAGAAAATTATTGTTATTGCATGTTTCTTTTTTTCACTAATATCTAATGCTCAAAGTGGATCAGCTTCGCCTTATTCTTTTTTTGGATTAGGGGAATCTAAATTTAAAGGAAATCTCGAAAACCGTTCCATGGGAGGACTTAACATTGAGCAAGACAGTCTTCATATAAATATTTTGAATCCTGCTAGTTTCGCAGCATTAAAACTGACAACCTTTACCATTGGCGGGAACTACACGTCTACCAAACTTAAAAGTGATTCTGATACAGGAAATGCACAAAGAACAACTCTTGATTATTTGGCGATTGGTTTGCCTTTAGGGAAAGTTGGTGTTGGATTTGGGTTGATGCCATATACTTCTGTTGGTTATAATATTCAATCAACTAATTCAGAACCGGATGGTGCAAATAATGTTTTAAAAGGTACTGGTGGTTTGAATAAAGCGTTTTTTTCAATTGGATATACGATCGTTCCAAATTTAGTAGTAGGTGCTGATATTCAGTATAATTTTGGGAGAATTAATAATTCAAATTTAGAGTATTTAACCGGCGTTGTGGTTGGAACTGAAGAAAAAAACAAAGCTGATTTAAATGGTATGGCCGCTAATTTTGGTGTAATGTATAAGCATAAAATTAACAAGCAAACCAACTTCTATAGCAGTCTTACTTATACTCCTCAAAGCAAATTATCGACAACAAATACTAAAACTGTTTCAACAGTAAGTTATAGTGAAAATTTTGATGTTAAAGTTGTTGATGCTTTAGATGAAAAAAAGACTATAACACATTTGTCAGTTCCTGATAAAGTATCTGTAGGTTTTGGTGTGGGTAAAACCAGAAAATGGTTGTTAGGAACACAAATGACGTTTCAAAGTGCTGGAGACTTAAATAGTGATTTCAATACTGTAGATAATGTTAGTTATGGTAAACTTTCGAGCTACAGTTTGGGAGGTTTTTATGTTCCTAATTATAATGTGTTTTCAAAATATTTCCAGAAAGTGGTTTATAGAGGAGGTTTAAAATATACCAAAACAGGAACTATTATAAATTCTGAAGAAATTGATGAAAAAGCCCTGACTCTTGGATTTGGAATGCCTATTATTGGCAGTATTTCTAATGTCAATGTAGGTTTAGAGTATGGAATAAGAGGGACAACCTCCAATGGATTGGTTCAGGAAAATTATTTTTCTCTTGCAGTAAGTTTTTCTCTTAACGATAAATGGTTTGGTCATAGAAAAATTGACTAATTTTAAGTCAAATAATTTTAATTTCTATATCATTTAATATTAACTATGAATTTTTTTAATAAAGATATTTCTTTTTTTTTGTCACTTTCTGTCGTAATAAGTGTGCTTTTTGGATGCGAAAGTAATTTTAAAGAAGTTCATAAAAATAATTACTCAGAGTTTGTTCCAAGTGGCGATGCTGATAATGTCAATTTAAAATATACAGACTCAGGTAAGATAAAATCTATCCTGATAAGTCCAAAAATGCTAGATTATGCAAATGTCACTTTTGCCTTTACAGAATTTCCCAAAGGAGTTGATGTGACAATTTATGATAATAAAGGAAAAAGAACTTTTATTAGGTCAAATTATGCCATTTCATACAAACAAACTAATATTATAGATTTGCAGGGTAAAGTGAAAATCACTTCCGAAGATGGACAGGTATTGGAAACAGAACAATTGTTTTTTGATCAAAAAAACCAATGGTTTTATACAGAGAAAAAGTTTAAGCTAACCGATGCCGCCAATACTTCAACAGGTCAGGGAATTGATTTTAGTAAAGACTTTAAAACCATTAATTCGCAGCGCATTCAAGGGGAAATTGAGTCCTCAGAATAATTAAAAACAAATCCCAATGAATTTTTTAAAATACACCTCATATTTATATTTAGCTTTTGGACTTTATTTTTTATACGAAGGCTATACGCAATGGAGTACCAATCAGAATCCGATTTTAAGTTTTGTTATCGCAGGACTTGCTATTTTTATGTTTTTCTTCAGAAGAAAATTTGCTAAAAAATTTGACGATAGAAATAAACAATCTTAATAAAAAATGGAAATAGGTATCATAATATTGTGCTTAATACTATGTGCTTTTTTTTCAGGAATGGAGATCGCTTTCATATCTTCAAATAAAATTTACCTTGAGTTAGAGAAAAAACAAGATAGTTTTGTTTCTAAAATTCTCACCAAACTAACTGAAAAGCCTTCAAAATTTATTGCTGCCATGCTTATAGGTAACAATATAGCATTGGTGGTTTATGGGTTTTTTATGGGCGAATTGCTGATGAGATGGCTGCTGCTTTTAGATTTGCATTTTTCAAATTTTACAAGCCTTTTAATTCAAACTGTAATTTCGACTTTAATCGTTTTAATAACAGCCGAATTTCTGCCCAAAGTTTTTTTTCAGATTTATGCCAATTCGCTCATCAAGTTTTTTGCCATACCGGCTTATATCTTTTATAAATTATTCTATTTTATTTCAACTTTTTTGATTTGGATTTCTGATTTTGTTTTAAAGAAATTTTTTAAAACTGAAGGAGATCAGGTTCAGCTTTATTTTAGTAAAAATGAATTAGGCAATTATATTAGTGAGCAAATGAATTCGGTTGATGACCAGGAAGAGGTAGACTCGGAAATACAAATTTTTCGAAATGCTTTAGATTTTTCCGGAATCAAAGCAAGAGATGTTATGACGCCAAGAACAGAGATTGCAGCAATTGATGTACTGGATTCTGTCGAAGATTTAAAAGCCTTATTTATAGAAACCGGTTATTCTAAAATGGTAATTTACCAAAATTCATTAGATGATATTATTGGATATGTACATTCTTTTGATTTGTTCAAAAAGCCTTCCAACATTAAAGAAATCGTCATTCCGGTAGAGTTTATTCCAGAAACCATTTACGTAAAAGATGCGATGGATTTATTGACGAAAAAAAGAAAAAGTGTTGCGGTAGTATTAGATGAGTATGGAGGTACATCAGGCATCCTAACTATTGAGGATATTGTTGAAGAACTTTTTGGTGAAATTGAGGATGAACATGATTTGGATGAAGAATTAATCGAGAGAGATATGGGTGATAATACGTTTTTATTTTCTGCTCGTTTGGATGTGGAGTATCTAAATCAGACCTATAAATTTGAAATTCCAGAAAGCGATTCTTATGGAACTCTTGGTGGATTCATAGTTGATTTTACTAAGGAAATTCCTCAAAAAGGAGATGAAATTACGATAGAAAATTATCATTTTGTCATAGAAGAAGCGACAAATAAGAAGATTGAATTGGTTAAAATGACTATCAAAAACTAAGTTTGCTTTTTTAATTTAAAAAAAAACAAAAAAAAAACACTAGTTCTATAATTATTAATTAGATAATTGTATTTTCGCAAACAAAATTTTAAAATAAACAATAATATACAATGGCAGTTTTATCAAAAATTAGACAACATTCCGTTATAATGATTGGAGTTATTGCTCTAGCATTATTTTCATTTATCATACAAGACCTTTTTACGAAAGGAAATTTTGGTAAAAGTTCAAAGGATGTTGGTAGCATCAATGGGAAAGATATCGCATTTGAAGACTTTAGAGTTAAAGTAAGCAATGTAGAGAAAAGTGGACAGGGGATTTCTGCAACAGAAGCGTCAAGAAGAGTATGGGAACAAGAAGTGACCATTGCTTTACTTTCTGCTGAATTTGATAAATTAGGACTAAGAGTAGGTGAGAAACATATTTTGGATATTCTTACTGCTGATCCAAATATTGGAAAAAACCCAATGTTTTTAAATGCTGCTGGGATGTTTGATGTGGCAAAATTCAAAGAATTTTTTAAATCAAATCCTGAACAAGCGCAATATTTGAAAGAAAGAGAAAAGGATGCAGAATTGAATGCGAAATTTCAAATTTATAATAGCTTAATTAAAGCAGGTCTTTATACTACTGAAAGTGAAGGTAAATTCAATTATGAGGTAGCATCTAACAAAGTTAATTTTGATTATGTTGCTGGTTTATTCTCTACTATTAAAGATAGTGAAGTAAAAGTTAGTGATTCAGATATTTTGGATTACATGAAAGCAAGTCCAAAAAAATTCAAGTCAGAAGAAACACGTAATATTGAATATGTGTTGATTGAAGATAAAGCTTCTCCTGCCGATATTAATGAAGTGAAGTCTAAACTTACTTCTTTGTTGTCTGGAAGTGTTGTTTACAATCCAGCAACTAAAAAGAATGATACTTTGGCTGGATTCAAAAACACAAAAAACGTTATTGAATTTGTAAATTCAAATTCAGATGTACCTTATGATTCTTCATATGTAGCTAAAAAAGATTTACCAGCTGTTGATGCAGATAAATTATACAACTTAGCTCCAGGTGAAGTTTATGGACCATATGTTTTTGGTAAATACTACTGTATTTCTAAATCATTAGGAAAGAAAGCGGGTGTAAATGCAAAAGCGAGCCATATCCTTATCAGCTGGGAAGGAACTCAAGTTCCTAATAAAAAAGAGAAAAGAACTAAAGAAGAAGCTAAAGCAAAAGCAGAAGCTATTTTGGCTGAAGTTACTGCAAAGCCAGATAGTTTTATGATGTTGGCTTTTACATCTTCAGATGATTCTTCGGCTCAACAAGGCGGTGATTTAGGATATTTTGGACCTAACCAAATGGTGAAACCATTTAATGATTTTGTATTCAATAATGGAATTGGAAAAATTGGTTTGGTTGAAACGGCATATGGATATCACATTATTAAAATTACTGATAAACAAGACGGTGTTCGTTTAGCAACTGTAGCTCAAAAAATTGAAGCTTCTGAAGCTACTTCTGATAAAGTATTTGAGCAAGCAACAAAATTTGAAATGGAAGTTGCTGATAAAGACTTTAATAAAACAGCTAAAGAACTTGGACTTACTGTAGCACCAGCTGTTTCTGTAAAAGCAATGGATGAAAATTTCGGACCTCTTGGGCCACAAAGAACTATCGTAAGATGGGCTTTTGAGAAAGACATTAAAGAAGGAGCTACTAAAAGATTTGAAATAGCAAACGTAGGTCATGTAATTGCGAAAGTTAAGTCAATCGATAATTCAGGATTACTTCCTGTAGAGCAAGTAAGACCGTATGTGGAGACAATCTTAAAAAACAAGAAAAAAGCTGAATTGTTAAAAGCTAAAATGACTGGAAATTCATTAGAAACTATTGCAAAAGCTGTAGGTTCTACAGTTCAAAAAGCTACTGATGTTACTTTAGAAAATCCTGTTTTACCAGGTGGTGTTGGTCAGGAACCAAAAGTTGTTGGAAATGCATTTGCATTAGCTGCTAATAAAATTTCAGCTCCAATCGAAGGTGTGACAGGTGTGTATGTAGTTAAGAACATTAGCACAGTTAAAGCTCCAGCCTTAAAAAGCTATGCTGATAATGTTGCTAAATTAAAAGCACAAAGTGCTTCAGATGCAAGCAGAGTATTACCAGCATTAAAAGAAAATGCGGAAATTAAAGATAATAGAAAAGATTTCAATTACTAAAATTCCTAGTATATTAATTAAAGGCCCGATACTTTAAACTGCAAGTATCGGGCTTTTATTTTGCTTATTAGTCATTCGTCTGTATATAAATGCAGTTCAACTAGTTATATTGTTTTAAGGTTAAATTTCCTTTTTCAATTTAGGTTCGTAGTCCTTTTTTATTTAATTTTATGTATCAAAATTAATTTGTTACATTATTTAATAATTTGTAATATTTGAAAAAATACTGTTAATTTGCCGCTGTTTTCTTATAAGATTTGTAAAACAATATTGCCCAATTAATTTGATATTTAATAATATGTTTAATTTATTTAAAAAGAAGCCTAGAGTTTATTCCAAAATGGAAAGCCATATTTATGGAATAATTACTGAGTTGTTGAAACTTAGCGCTACAGATATTAACTGTGACGAATTAGGTGGTAAATATTATTTAAGTAACGAAGAACAACATTTTAGAGTTACAATATTCAGCAATGATTATGTAATTAGATTGACCAATACGCGTGATTCTGTTGCAGAAAAATACGACAAAGTCTTTGTTGATGATGTTTTGAGAGCAGTAAAAGAAGAAAAGCATCATAGAATGGAACAAGTTTGCGATTCAATCACAACCAGTATTGAAAAAATGGCTGAACGTTTGCATAATACACTTATTGAGTCTAACGACCATGAAAAACATACTATTAAGTTAATGGAAACTGCTAAATATAATGAAGACAAAAAAGCTAATTAAATAGCTTTTTTTGTTTTAGTGGATTTCTAATCTATAAAATCATTTCTTCATACGGAATAACTGTTTCATATCCTTTATTTAGAAAATAAGAACGAGGATTTTTTTTGGAAATAACTAGTACAAAATCTCCACCCCAAGCGCCAAGACTTTTTATGGTTCCATCAAAATCTGGAAATAAAGATTCTTTAACTGTTTTAGTTTCCAGAATACCGCTCAATATTTTTTCGTGATTTTCTAAAACCTCAGTAAAAGTATGTATATCGTCTGATGTTAATATTAATTGTGTAATCTGATTGATGGTTTCTTTCTGCGTTTCTAAATTATTTTTCTTCTCCTTATAAGAAGCTATAGCATTTTTGCTACTTTGTTTTTGGTTGAGATATACAAAATATAGGTCCTTTGAAAAGCTAGGGTTAAATTTTACTTTTTCAACAATGGGTTTGTCCTGTTCCAGATGATATAAAATGGGAGAGTCATTTTGTGCGCAAGCAATGTCATAGCCACTGCCGCCAAAGCTGTTTTTAAGCAGTGTGAAGGCGTCAATTTTGAACCATTGAGCAATGTTGTTTATTAACGTAGACGATGTTCCTAATCCCCATTTTCTTGGAAAAGTCAAATGGGTTTTAACCGTGTAGCCTTCAGAATTTAAAAAAATTTCTGGATTGAGTTGATATGCTGATCTTAAAATCCTGATTAAGGTATTTTTTACTGATTCTTCTTCTACAGAAATTGAGGATGTTATAAATGAAATAGGAATTATTTCATCAAACCAAATATTTCCGTCAGCATCATAACTTGTCCATTTTATTTCTTGATTATTCCCTTTCTCTACAATTAGATTTTGACCAAACTTTGTTGGCAAAGCCAATCCTTTTGCTCCATCAAGAATGAGATATTCTCCTGTTATTAAAAGTTTTCCGTTGCTGTAAAAGGTTGTTTTCATTTTTTAAATAGACTGAAGAAGATGAATTATGACGATAGATTTAAAAACCCTGATTTGTTTTAGCCCCGATAGAAGTGGAAATCCTTTTGTGCCGGAGTTCGGCACAAAAGATTGAAACGTATAGCGGGATTAGCTCCTAAAAAAAATTATTTTCTTAAATTCTCTAAAAAATCAACGACACCGCTATGAGAGACGATATGATGCTTGAAGTGTTTTTTTACTAAATGACGCTCTTCTTCATTAGCTTCAAACTGATTTAGGATATTATTTAAATGCATTTTCATGTGCCCATCTTGAATTCCAGTTGTTGTTAATGAACGCAAAGCGGCAAAATTTTGTGCCAAACCAGCAACTGCAACAATTTGCATTAATTCTGCAGCAGATGGCTTTTCGAGCATTTCTAGTGACAATTTTACTAAAGGATGCAAGGATGTTAATCCTCCAACAGTTCCTAAAGCTAACGGGATTTCGAGCCAAAAACTAAAAATTCCATTTTCTATTTTGGCATGTGAAAGGCTGGAATATTGACCATTTTTGGAAGCGTAGGCATGAATTCCTGCTTCAATTGCTCTAAAATCATTTCCAGTTGCAATGACAACAGCGTCAATTCCGTTCATGATTCCTTTATTGTGTGTTACCGCCCGGAAAGGTTCAATTTCGGCAATTTGGACAGCTTGAATAAATTTGGCTGCAAATTCTTCTGGATCTTCAATATGTTTTTCGGCTAAATCTTCAATTGGACAAGAAACTTCTGCGCGAACAATACAATTGGGAACATAGTTAGAGAGTATGCTCATCACGACTTGAATGTTTTTTTCTTCTTCAGAAAATAATTCAAAATCTAACGCTTCTTCTTTTAATGTTTTAGCAAAAACTTCCAGACAAGAATTTATAAAATTGGCGCCCATGCTGTCTTTGGTTTCAAATGTAGCATGAAGTTGGTGATAATTTGGTAGCAAATCGGTTTTGTCTTTTAGAATAATATCCAAAATTCCGCCACCACGTTTTTGCATGTTTTTGGTTATGCTTTCAGTCGAATCAAATAATTTGGATTTTAATTGCGTAAAAAATGAGGTTAACTTGGATTTATCGCCTTTGTATATAAAATGAACTTGTCCAATTTTTTCGGTATCAATAACTGTAGTTTTAAAACCTCCGCGAGTTGACCAAAATTTGGCAGCCTTTGAAGCTGCAGCAACTACAGAACTTTCTTCGATAGCCATTGGGATTGTGGTATATTTTCCATTAATTAAAAAATTTGGAGCCACACCCAACGGAATATAAAAATTCGAAATGGTATTTTCTATGAATTCATCATGCAGTTTTTGAATTTTTTCATCGATATTCCAATAATTTTTGAGTAATGCAACAGCTTCATTTGGAGTTGAAAAGTAGTTATTGGCAATCCAGTCTATTTTTTCTTCTTTGGATAATTTAGAAAATCCAGCAACTGATTTATTCATAGTGATATATTATTTCTTGATGAAACAAAGATACACATTCTTGAATATTTTATTTTTTGGAATTAGTTATTCGAAATTTTTGGACTAAAATTATGAAACTTAGACGTTTTATTTTTACAATATAAATTATATCTTATTAATTTTAGTTAAATATTGTTTTTCACCGATAAAAAATGTATTAAATTCAGTGAAGATTTTTTTATAAATTTTTAAAAACAACCTATTCAATAAGAACATTGTTCATTTTAAGAGTAAACGTTGAAAATCATTTAAGTAGATTGTTAAAATTGTTTTTTTTATAACATTTAACAGGGTAATAGTGTTTTAATTGTAAAATTTTGATTAAAATTGTCATTTTTATAACTTAACCATTATGAATTTGAATAAGATTACTACGCTGCTTCTCTTTTTCTGTGTGACCGTATTTGGACAACAAAAAATTACTGTTGATGAGATTTTTACAGGTGTTTATCGCCCTCAAGTAATGGATGAATTACAATCATTACAAAATACAAATCAATATACTGTTTTAAATCTTGATCGAACAACTAGAAGTATGCAAATTGATCTTTATGATTTTGCGACTTTAAAAAAAGAATCAAACTTAATTGATACTAAAAATTTTAAGGAACTAGCTAGTGGAATTGATAGTTATACTTTTGATGCTTCAGAAAAAAAGATATTAATTGCCTGTAATACCGTTAAAATTTTTCGTCATTCATTTATCGCAGATTATTTTTTATATGATCTAACGACTAAAACTTTGACGAAGCTTTTCGATTTTCAAGTACAAGAGCCTACATTTTCTCCTGATGGAACCAAAATTGCATACGCCAGAGAAAACAACTTATATGTTTATGATGTGGCTACAAAGAAGGCGACAGCAATTACTACAGATGGAAAAAAGAATGCTATCATAAATGGTATTACTGATTGGGTTTATGAAGAAGAATTTGCATTTGTTAGAGCGTTTGACTGGAGTGCTGACAGCAAAAAAGTAGCTTATATTCGTTTTGATGAAAGTCAAGTTCCTGAATTTTCAATGTCTATTTTCGAAAAAAGTTTATATCCAACAATCGAAACATTCAAATATCCTAAAGCAGGCGAGAAAAATTCAACGGTTACATTGCATATTTTTGATGTAAATGCAAATGCTACTAAAAATATTAATTTAGGAAATTATTCAGATTTTTATATTCCAAGAATAGAATGGACTAAAGATGCCAATGTGTTATCTGCAAAGGTTTTGAATCGTCATCAAGATAATCTGGATTTGCTTTTTGTTGATGGAACTACAGGTGCAACTAAAGTAATATTGAATGAAAAAGATAAGGCATATATCGATTTTGTAGACACAGATAATCTTACATTCTTAAAAGACAATAGCTTTATTTGGACAAGCGAGAAAGATGGTTTCAATCATATTTATGTGTATGATAAAACGGGAAAACTTAAAAGTCAAGTTACAAAAGGAAATTGGGAAGTTACTTCATACTATGGTTTTGATGAAAAAACAAAGACCATTTTTTATCAATCTACAGAAAATGGTTCTATCAATAGAGACGTGTATCGAATTGGATTAGACGGAAAAAACAAAGTGCAGCTGACCAAAAATATTGGTACTAATGCAGCAACTTTTAGCCCTAATTTTCAATTTTTCATCAATACTTTCTCAAGTATTAATCAGCCTACAATGTATACTTTGAATGAATCTAAAACAGGGAAAGAAATCAAAGTTATTGAAAACAATCAAGCACTTGCTTCTAAATTAGCTGCTTATAATTTACCATCTAAAGAGTTTTTCGTTCTAAAAACAGCAAAAGGAAACGAATTGAATGCATGGATTATGAAGCCAAAAGATTTTGATCCTTCAAAAAAATATCCGGTTTTCATGATTCAATATTCTGGTCCAGGTTCACAACAGGTTGCAAACTCATGGGCAAGCTCTAATGATTACTGGTTTATGATGTTAGCACAACAAGGTTATATTGTTGCTTGTGTTGATGGTAGAGGTACTGGTTATAAAGGTGCTGATTTTAAGAAAGTAACACAATTGCAGTTAGGGAAATACGAAGTAGAAGACCAAATTGACGCTGCCAAAGTGATTGGGAATTATCCTTATGTGGATAAATCAAGAATTGGAATTTGGGGATGGAGTTATGGAGGTTTTATGGCATCCAACTGTATTTTCCAGGGAGCCGATGTTTTTAAAATGGCGATCGCAGTAGCACCGGTAACCAACTGGCGTTTTTATGATAGTATTTACACAGAACGTTATATGCAAACTCCTCAGGAAAATGCTAACGGATACGATCAAAATTCACCAATAAATCATGTTAGTAAATTAAAAGGCAAGTTTTTATTAATTCATGGATCTGCTGATGATAATGTACATGTCCAAAATACCATGCAAATGATGGAAGCCTTGATTCAAGCCAATAAACAATTTGATTCTCAAATTTACCCTGATAAAAATCACGGTATTTTTGGAGGCAGAACAAGGATTCAACTGTACAATAAAATGACTAACTTTATAAAGGAAAATTTATAATACCAATCACAAATACCAAAAACAAATATCAAAAAACATGACAGAAACTCAAACTAAAACATCGCATCCAAAAGGACTTTGGGTGTTATTTGGAACCGAAATGTGGGAGCGTTTCAACTTTTATGGAATGCGAACCTTATTGACTCTATTTTTGGTAAATTCTTTATTGATGAAAGAAGAAGATGCTTCTTTAATTTATGGAGGTTTCTTAGGGCTTTGTTATTTGACTCCAATGTTAGGAGGATTTATTGCAGACCGTTTCTTCGGAAATAGGAATTGCATCATGTTAGGTGGATTAATGATGGCTATAGGGCAATTGTTATTATTTACTAGTGCAAGCGTTTTTGGTGAAAATATTGGTTTGGCTACAACTATAATGTATGCTGGCTTGGGAGTTATCATTTTTGGTAATGGATTCTTCAAGCCAAATATTTCTAGTATGGTGGGGAGTTTGTATCCAAAACAAGAAAAAAGCAAACTGGATACAGCGTTTACTATTTTTTATATGGGAATCAATATCGGTGCTTTTTTAGGCCAATTTATTTGTCCATTAGTAGGAGATGTAAAAACAGATGGAATCAGAGATATTCATGCTTTTAAATGGGGATTCCTTGCTGCAGGGATTGCAATGATCATTGGAACAGTGTTGTTTTATTTCTTGAAAGATAAATATGTTATTAGTCCAGAAGGAAAACCATTAGGAGGATTACCTTCTAAAAATGAATCATCTGACTATGAAGAGGGAGAAGCTCAAAGCGCAGTGTTTTCTCGTAAATCGTTAATAGTTTCATTGATTGCTTTTGTTGGATTGTTCCTGTTATTTCATTATTCAGTAGATGGGACAAACGTCGTTAAAACCATTATTTACCCAATTATTTATGCTTGTGGTATTACTTTGGCAGGTTTAATTTTATCTGATAGTTCATTAACCAAAGTTGAGAAAGATAGAATTTGGGTTATTTATATTATTTCGTTTTTTATCATTTTCTTTTGGGCGGCATTCGAACAAGCTGGGTCTTCGTTGACATTTATTGCCGATAATCAAACAGATAGGAATTTCTTTGGATGGCAAATGCCAGCTTCAATGGTTCAAATTTTCAACGGAATGTTTGTGGTTGCATTAGCAGTTCCATTCAGTATGCTTTGGGATAAATTAAGAGCAGCAGACAAAGAGCCTATTTCTCCAGTAAAATTAGCTTTAGGATTATTAGTTATAGCTGTAAGTTTCTTTATGATTGCTTACCAGGTTAAAGATCTTGGAAATTCAGGATTGCTTGCTGTAAAATGGTTGATCTTATTGTATTTATTGAACACTTGTGCTGAGTTATGCTTGTCTCCAATTGGTTTATCATTGGTTGGGAAATTATCTCCAAAACGTTTTTCTTCTTTATTATATGGCGTTTTCTTCTTGTCAAATGCTTCAGGTTATGCTTTGGCGGGAACGTTGGGAGCAATATTACCAGCTACAGGAGATAAATTTGCAAAAGCAAAAGAATTAGGAATTGACCTTCAAGCTGTATTAGATAAAAAAATAACTCTTACTGCTGATCAAGCACAATTATTAGATCATAACCAAATTATGGATCACAATCCGATTTTTGCTGGTTTTGAAATTCATAATTTATTTGAATTCTTTATGGTTTTTGTTTCTTTGACAGGGCTAGCCGCAATATTATTATTTGTTTTAACTCCGTTCTTGAAAAAAATGATGCACGGTGTTAGATAATTTAATAAAATAAAAATATTACTTAAAACATCATCTTTTTGACAATTCAAGAAGATGATGTTTTTTATTTACTTCAAATATTGAAATAATGGAACAAAATTTAAGTCTAGAACAGATACAAAATTTCAAAGGAAAATATCCGAAACAATTGTGGTATTTGTTTTTTAGTGAAATGTGGGAACGCTTCTGTTTCTACGGAATGAGAGGGATGTTAGTTGTATTCATGGTGGGTCAATTAGGAATGAATGACCGAATAGCCAATTTGCAATATGGCGCAACACAAGCTTGGGTATATGCCTTTACATTTATTGGTGGCTTGTTTGCAGACAAGATTTTGGGACTTAGAAAATCACTGTTTTGGGGAGGAATTTTGATGATCATTGGGAGTGTTATTCTTTCTATTGACCCTAAAAATTTCTTTTTTATTGGTATTGGTTTTACTATTGTTGGGACTGGTTTTTTCAAGCCTAATATTTCATCTATGGTTGGACAATTGTATCAGGATGGCGACCCAAGGAGAGACGCTGGTTTTTCATTCTTTTATATGGGTGTAAATCTGGGAGCTCTAATTGGAGGGTATATTTGTATTGCAGTTGCCGAAGGTTCAATGTGGCAGTCAATGGTTCCTGAGCATTTGCGTTGGAATGTTGGTTTCGGGTTTGCAGCAATTGTAATGATTATAAGTCTTTTGACATTTACTCAGACTCAAAAAGCATTAGGTCCAATCGGGCTTTCACCATTAGCTGAAGTTGACAGTTCCAAAAAGAAAAAATTTGAAATATTGACGTATGTCGGGTCATTGTTAATTATTCCAGTTATCATCATAATGGTTGCCAATACGGTTTACACAGATTATTTTATGATTTTTATCGGTCCGGCATCTATTTTATATTTGTTATATGAAATGAAAAACTTTTCAAAAGTTGAAAATAAAAAATTATTTGCAGCTTTAATTTTTATCATTTTCTCAATTTTCTTTTGGGCATTTTTCGAACAAAGTGGCGGCTCTCTAAGTCTTTTTGCAGTAAATAATTTGAACAACACAATTCTAGGTGTAGAATTAAGCCCGAATGGTGTAAATAATTCTGCTAATTCTTTCTTCGTAATTGGTTTTGCCGCTTTAGTTGGTTTGGTTTGGTTGTGGATGGCTAAAAGAAAAATTGAACCAAATACAGTAATTAAATTTGGATTGGCATTTTTGTTCCTTGCTGCTGGTTTTTGGATATTTTATTATACAAAATTCTTTGCAGGGTCAGATGGAAAAACTTCATTAGGATTGTTTACTTTCGGTTGGTTCATTATTACTTTTGGTGAACTTTGTTTGTCACCAATCGGGATGTCAGCAATGACCAAATTATCTCCTTTAAAAACACAAGCTGTAATTATGGGAATGTGGTTTTTGGCTAGTGCCTACGGTCAATATTTTGCTGGAATATTGGGTGCTAATATTGCTGAAGCTTCAGAAAATGCTTCAAATATTGAAAAATTAAATGTGTATGCTGAAGGCTACAAACAACTAGGAATTTATGCTTTGATTGCTGGAGTCATTTTAATACTAATTTCTCCTTTGGTGAAAAAATTAATGCAAGAAGTCAAGTAATCAATTAGTTTTGGTACTTTTTTTGTATAAATTTGTCAAAATAAATACATTTAGAAATAAAAAATAACCCTACAATAAATGAAAAAAACAGTTTTAATCGCATTGTTCTTTATTGGGATAAATGTTTCTCAAGCACAAGAACTAAAATGGTACACTAATGTAAAAGAAGCAATTACAGTTTCTAATAAAGAGAAAAAACCGATGTTGCTGTTTTTTACTGGAAGTGATTGGTGCGGATGGTGTATCCGTTTGCAAAATGAAGTATTAAAAACTCCTGAGTTTAGCAAATGGGCAAAAGAAAGTGTTGTTCTTGTTGAGTTGGATTATCCAAGAAGAACTGCTCAATCGGATGAAATAAAACAACAAAATAACGAATTGCAACAAGTTTTCGGAATACAAGGTTTTCCAACAATTTATTTTGCAAATGCAAAAGTCAATAAAGAGGGAAAAGTAAACTTTGAAGGCTTGGGAAGTACGGGTTATGTTGCTGGTGGCCCTTCAGCCTGGATTGCTACAGCTGACGCTTTTGTAAAGAAACCAGTTGTAAGCGCAGAGCCAAAAGCCAAAACAGAGTCAAAAGCAAAGGCAAAGTCTAAAAAAGCATAAGTTTAGTGATTAGTAATTAGTTCCTAGTCCTTAGTTTTTGGAAATTTTAAAAAAATTTTGATTCGATTAAATTATTATTAAAAGATTTGAACTTAAATACTAAGTAACAAAATACTAAAAGCACTAATTACTTAGGACTTACCGCACAGAATCCCTTTTCATTTGTTGAATGAAAAGGGATTTTTTGTTTCATACAAGTTGTTGCCCAAATTTGTTGAATTGATTTATAATTAGATGCATCAGCAATAATAATTTTAGGATTTGTTGTTTGTAATAATCGTTCAAGATTAAGTTTTGGTGATTGTGTCAGTAGTATAATATCTGGATGAATATTATTAGGATAGACTTTTGAACTATCGATTAAAAGAATTTTATTTCCTTTAAAATAAATGAGATTCTTCAATTTATATTGATGTTGTAACGTGCTGAAATTTGCCGTAAGATAAGAGGGTACTATTGAATTGTTCTTAGTGCTTTTCGAAATACTGTCATTCGAATAAAGTGTTGCCTCGGTTCCATTTCTTTCAATAAGTTGAGTGTTCTTGGTGGTATTCAAAACAATAAATTCAGTTTGATTTTGAACTTGCCATTTGGTCGCAATACACGAAATTTGAAAGATTATAATGGCGGTCAAAATTCCATAAACATATTTGATTTTTCGCTGTTCAAAAGCGAGGACTGATGCGATAATGATTAAATAACAGCTTATTAAGAGAGGTGTGTTTAGTGGAATTTCTTTGATGATAAATTGTTCCAATGAAGCGATATAACCAATTATTTTGTCTAAGAAAAAAATGCAGATTTCTAATATTTTTGCCGGATAAAATGGAGTCCAATTAAAAGCAGCTAGTACCATTACAAAAGTTCCCAGACTCATAATAATGGCTAAAAATGGAATTACAACCAGATTGGTCACAAAAAATAGTCCAGGAAATTGATGAAAATAATAGATGCTCAATGGTAATGTTCCGATTTGGGCAGCAAATGAAACGGTCAATATCTCCCAAAAGTAATTTAGGATTTTGTTTTTTGGTTTCCAGATATTGGCAAATAAAGGTTGTAACCAAACTATAAAAAACAACGCGGCATAACTCAATTGAAAACCTACATCGAATAAAAACGAAGGTTCAAATAATAAAATCAATAAAATAGAAATCAGTAAAGTGTGGAAAATGTTAGTGTTTCTTCTTAAGTATTGTCCGATAGCTACAAATGAAAACATTACTACCGATCTTACAACTGATGGTGCTAATCCAGCTAAAACGCCAAAAAGAAACAATGACATTATCGTAATTAATAATTTGATAAAAGAACCTCTTTTTGTATTTGGAAACGGTTTTAAGAGAAAAGTAACAAAGAAAAGTATAAAGCCAATGTGTAATCCAGAAACCGATAAAATATGTACCGCTCCAGCATATTGATAATCCTGAGTAATTTCGGGATCAATATCTTGTTGTTGTCCCATGATCAACGCCACAGCAACGTTCAGTTCTTCCCTACTGAACTTAGCTTTTTCTAAATTCTGAATAATTCGGGTTCTCAATGCAGCTGTATAATACCAAATATCTTTATTAATTTCTGAATTGATTTGTATCTCTTTTGGGTCAGCATAGAGTTGGGCATATATTTGTTTATTTTCTAAATATTTAGAATAATCAAATTGATTTGGATTTTTTTGTGGACTGTTTTTATTTAAAAGCCCATTGATTTTTAATTTATTGCCAATAATCAGATTGTTTTTAGAGCTGTCTTTGTGAATGTTTAGGAGAATTCTGCCAGAGATTTTTTTTCCATCAATGGAAGTGAGTAGAGCAATATAACGTTCGTTAAAAGTGTTAGCCTTTAATTTTTCTCTTAAAGTAAGTATGAATGTATGATTCTTGTCAAAGATGTTTTTGTAATGGGTGTAGTTGTTTTGTCGATTGGAATCGGTGTGTACAGTTTGTGTTGTTGCTCCAATCGAAAAGGCTAGGAGGTAGGCAGCGATTACAAAGAGGAAAGATGATTTTGAATTTGTTTTTAATGAATAATAAACTATAATAAAAAGTAAAGTATTAATTGCAAGAATGCCAAATGTAACTGGAGCAATGGGCCTTAGAAAATAGGAAAACAGTATTCCTAGAATAAAAATTAGTGTAACTTTTGTTAATGGAAATTGAAGCGTTTTCATAATAGAAGCTGTTATTTTGAAATTCAAATGATTTCAGAGCTTCTAAAATACAATTATTTTGTAAGAAATAAGTTGTTTTTTTAGTATAGATTTTTAGTTTTTCCGCGTGAGGGATAGGAACTAGCTACCGAAGTAGCGTGGATAGCCCGACCGCAACTAGAAAAAGGGCCTATATTCATGCAGTATATATAGCCCTTTTTCTAGTTGTGGTCACGCCCAAATGATTATAATTATGGAAAATTATTTTATAGAAGAAACAATTAATTGCGCTGTTTTTTTACTTGCACCAATTCCACCAAGTTTTTCTTCTAGTAAATCATAGTTTTCAAGTAAAGTTTTACGATAATTTCGTTCCAATATTTTGGTTAATTCTTCTCGTATGCGTTTGGTGGAGCATTCATCTTGAATTAATTCGGTTACAACCTCTTGATCCATGATTAAGTTAACGAGCGAAATGTATTTTAAAGTAATAATTCGCTTCGCAATTTGATACGAAGCCCAGCTACCTTTATAGCAAACAACTTCCGGAACTTTGAAAAGTGCAGTCTCCAGAGTTGCTGTTCCTGATGTTACTAATGCAGCAGTGGAATTTCGCAAT
>NZ_DATIDY010000199.1:0-14799 GCF_035456085.1 Flavobacterium sp. | reverse complement strand
GCTTCTTCAATTTTTTCTTCTTTCACACAAAGTGCAAATCGGATATAACCTTCGCCATTACTACCAAAAATCGTTCCCGGTGTAATGAAAATTGATTTCTCGTATAATATTTTATCAATAAAATCTTCTGCTGATGCAATTCCTGCCGGCAACTTTGCCCAAACAAATAATCCAACTCCTTCTTTATATACTTCACAACCCAATTTCTCAGCTAGTTTCTCGGTCAAAACTCTTCTTTTACGATAGATCTTATTCATGTCTTCAAACCAGGATTTGTCGCTATTCAAAGCTGCAACAGCTCCTTTCTGAATTCCATAAAACATTCCGCTGTCCATGTTACTTTTCACTTTTAGAACCGCATCGATTAACGCTGCATTTCCTAAAACCATTCCAACTCTCCAGCCTGCCATATTGAAAGTTTTACTTAACGAATTCAATTCTAATGCAACGTCTTTAGCACCTTCCACTTGCAACAAACTCATTGGTTTATCATTCAAAACAAAACTATATGGATTGTCATTGATTAACAAGATGCTATGTTTTTTAGCAAAAGCAACTAATTTCGAAAACAATTCCAAACTTCCTCTGGCTCCTGTTGGCATGTGTGGATATCCCAACCACATGATTTTTATTTTTGATAAATCTAATTTCTCTAAAGCTTCAAAATCAGGTTCCCAATTATTAGCTTCTGTCAAATCATAATAAACGGGTACAGCACCAACCAAATTTGTAACTGAAGTATAAGTCGGATAACCCGGATTCGGAATCAAAACTTGATCTCCTTCGTTCAAAAAAGCCATTGAAATATGCATGATTCCTTCTTTTGAACCAATTAATGGCAAAATTTCAACCGCAGGATCTAAAGAAACTCCGTAATTATTTTGATAAAAATCAGCCATTCCTTTTCTAAGTTCCGGCAATCCCTGATAACTTTGATATTGGTGTGCATTTTCATCCTGCATTGCCGAAACTACAGCATCAACAACTGCTTGCGATGGCTTTAAATCCGGACTTCCAATTCCCATATTGATAATCGGTTTTCCCTCAGCGGCTAACTGACGAACTTCTCTCAATTTGGATGAGAAGTAATATTCTTCAACTATATTTAAACGATTGGCTAGTGTAATCATGACTTTTATTATTGAGCTTTCAGCTTTCAGCTTTGAGCTTTTGACTTTAAAATTTTAACTTTCTTTATGGTCTGGTATTTTTGTATTCTCCTAAAACTTTAAAATACTCCGCCATAATTTCTAATAATGATTTTGCTTTGGCATAATCTTCGTATTTTTCGAAAGTAACATCCACAAAAAAGGAATATTTCCAAGGAGTCTCAATTTTGGGCAAAGACTGAATTTTGGTTAAATTCAATTTGCAATCGCTCATTACATTCAAAACAGCTGCCAAACTTCCCCGTTTATGATCCAATTCAAATTTGATTGACGCTCTGTTAATTTCACTTTCAGGTACAAAATGATTTTCTCTGTTAATAATCACAAAACGAGTCATATTATTATTTATCGTTTGGATTTCAGGAGCCAGAATTTCCAGATCATACATCTCAGAAGCTGTTTTACTAGCAATAGCCGCAATCCCTTTTAGCTGTTTTTCATGAATTCTTCTGGCGGTTTCGGCAGTATCTTTATCTTCAACTAATTTGATATTTGGATATTTTTTCAAAAACTCCATACATTGTAATAATGCCATTGGATGAGAATGTACCTCCAGAATATCTTCTATTTTTTGACCTTTCAAAGCCATTAAATTTTGGTGAATATATAAATAATGTTCCCCTATAATATGTAAATTGTTTTTGTCAATTAAAGCGTAATTCGGAATAATTGGCCCCGCAATAGAATTCTCAATTGCCATCACCGCCTGATCTGATTTTCCGGACAATAAACTGGATACTAATTCCTCAAAAGACATGCATTCATCAACGCTCACTTTTGAATCATAATATTCCTTAACCACTTGATGGTGGAAAGATCCTTTTATTCCTTGTATTGCAATTTTCGTTTTCATTAGGTCAAAAAAAAATCCTGATTTTCATCAGGATTGTATATTAGTTTAATTTGTTTTTTTAAGCTTTCAAATAACCATAGCACAATCCTTTACTTCCTAAAGAAGAAATAAAAAGAGTTGCTAAAATAAAAACGGTTATAAGACATTGTGTTGTTTGTGTTTCAATTATTTGATGCAAATGTAAAACATATTTTGAGTCGGACAAAATAAAAAATATTTTTTATGTAACAAAAAAAGATTTCTTTGTTAAAGCAGTTTTTTATTTTCTATTTCATAAAAAAGACGCTTTTTGAATGAGTAAAATTATTGATTCACAAACAAAAAACAAAACCAAAACCTTCAATTTTAATCAAGAAACACTGTTTTTAAAATCTTTTGCTCCTAAATAATTATAAAAAACGATGGCTTTTCGATAACTTTAAGAGTTGTTATAACCGCGTGAGTGATGGAAGCTGGCTACCGAAGTAGCGCGGACAGCACGACAGCTTCCTGATAAAAGAGCAAATAAACACAAAGTTAAATAGCTCTTTTATCAGGAAGGTGGCACGCCCCAATAAACTTTGGAATTCTGATTATATTTTATTCAACGTTTTTACTATTCCAGTTTTTACCTTCAGAAATTCGGGTTACTACTAGGGAACAAACCACATCGCCATTGGAGTTCAGCAAAGTCGCTATTGGATCGACTAAGGTTCCTATAATCATTGCGGCCGGTAATGCTTGTTCCATTGGAAAACCATAAACTGTTATGGCAAGAACCTCTCCGATATATCCACCGTTTGGGATGCCTCCTTCGACGACGGATACTATTATTGTGATCCCGATTGCAACTAATAAGTTATATGGATCGAAAAAATCCTTACCAAATAAAGAGAAAATCACAACAATTTTGACGATTGAGGACATACTTGAGCCGTCCTTATGCAGTGGTGCTCCCAACGGAATTACGAGATTTCGAATATGGCTTGGAACATTCATTTGCTCCGCTGCTTCGAGGTTGGCGGGAATGGTTGCAATACTACTGCAGGTTCCTACCGCAGTAAAAGAAGCTGTTATGTTGTTTTTCCAAAATATATTGAGACCTTGTTTTCCTCCCGCAAACAAAGCATACAAACTAAAAAATACAATGAAGTAAAAAGTGCAGACTGCGTAATACAATCCCAGCGGTTTTGCGTATGCACCAAACAATTGAGGACCAAAAACACCTACTTGATGCGCAAAATAAGCTCCAAGGCCAATTGGTGCCAGTTTCATGATGATATGTAACAACTGTTTCATTACTTCGTTGCCCGAGTTAAGAAATCTCGCAAAATCTTTCCCTTTTTCGCCCGAGTGCAAAGTTGAAAAACCGATCAGAAATGAAAAAATTATGAGTGCTAGCATGTTTTTTCGGGACAATATCTCAAAGAAATCATTGACCGTTACCAATTGTGTTATTTGAGAACCTGTGCTGGTTTCTTCAAGTGTTTCCAAGGCGACTTTTGATATAACTATGTCTTGATGAATTGGAAAAAGTACTACGGCAATAATCATTACAATAGCCGAAATGATAACCGTTACCAGAAATACTCCTAAAACGATCGCGAAAAGCTTTCCGAGTTTTTCGGTTTTTTGCAAATTGGCAATTGAGGATGCAATGGTAAAAAAAACCAGCGGAATGATTGCTGTGAAAAGTAAATTCAGAAATATATCTCCTAGAGGTTTTATGATTTCTACATCATTTCCATAAATTAAACCTAAGACACTACCGACGATTATGCCGCCGAGGAGTAAAAGAAGACTGCTGTAATTTTTCAAAATACTGCCTGATTGGTTATTTCCCATGATGATTTAATTTATTTGTAAATATAAATAATTCGACGCAAATACTTGATATTCCTGTAATTATAAACACCTTTACCCTCAGCAACCACAAAAAACTACAAGCTTAGCTAACTTTGAGTTAATTTTTCAAAAACAATGAATAAAAGTTTTTTCTGTTTACTTTTGCAACAAATAAAATGGTATGTCAATAGAAGTAAAAAACATTTCGAAAAGTTACGGCACACAAAAAGCATTAGACAATATTTCTTTTTCTGTTAAAAAAGGAGAAATTGTTGGTTTTCTGGGCCCTAACGGTGCTGGAAAATCGACTTTGATGAAAATTCTAACTACCTATCTGCATGCTGATAGTGGCGAGGCTGTTGTGAATGGTTTTGATGTGAGCAGTGAGGAAAAATCAGTACAGCTCTCTATTGGTTATCTGCCGGAACACAATCCGTTGTATTTGGACTTATATGTTAGAGAATATTTGGCCTTTAATGCAGATGTTTATAAAGTTGCTAAATCCAGAATTGAAGAAGTGATTCAGCTTACTGGTTTGCAGTCTGAGAGTCATAAAAAAATTGGGCAATTATCTAAAGGATATCGCCAACGTGTAGGATTAGCAAATGCTTTATTGCACAATCCTGATGTTTTGATTTTGGACGAACCAACAACTGGTTTAGATCCAAATCAATTGGTCGAGATTAGAAACGTGATTAAAAATGTGGGAAAAGACAAAACCGTTTTCCTCTCAACACATATTATGCAGGAAGTTGAAGCAATTTGTGACCGCGTTATTATAATTGACAAAGGACACATCGTTGCCGATAAAAAACTAGACAACTTAATCTCTGCTAATAAAGAACAAGTAATCGAAGTTGAATTTGACAAAAGAGTAGAAGAAGAACTTGTCGCTCAAATTCCACATGTAAAATCTTTCAGAAATACACAAGGATTTTCATGGGAATTGACTTTTGTTTGCGACAAAGATATGCGTTCTACTGTTTTTGATTTTGCTTATGATAATGGTTTGAAAACTTTACAACTCAACCAAAAAAATAAAAATCTGGAAGCAGTTTTTAGAGAAATCACAAAATAATAAATTACAGTAATTATGAAAAGGCTCGTTTAAACAATTTAAACGAGCCTTTTTTACATTGATTTATTTTCACAAATCCAGCTTACATTTATTTAAATAAATTAAAAAGAACCACAAGTATTACCAGAAAAAGTTGCTCCGGCTCCACCTGTAACATCTGCTTTAACTGCTGATGCAGCAAGAGTGGCAATTGTATAAGGAGGTGTAAAAGCAGTACCTTTTCCAGTTTTATTTCCTGTTGTATTAGTAAAAATATTGTTACTTTCAACAGTAATCGCAGTCAAACCTGTCATCAAATTAATTGGTTCATTAACATTTTCAAAAACACTGCTTGTTACACGGATATTAGCTTCAAAACCAGCTGCAATACATTTGTTACTAACAGAACTATTGAAATAGCTATTTACAATATGTATTTTTCCAAAACGAACTCTTGGCATTCTTTCTCTACAACCACTAGCCCACCAACAACGTGCAAAAGTAATATTTAACAAACCTCTGTCTCCTGTTGCACTATCACTAGATCCAATTAAATTTGAATATCTATGATCGTCTGAACCTCCTGAACCTCCAGCTTTTGGCGCTTTCAGGTAAGTAAATTTGGTGTACGAAACTGTAATATAATTTGACTTGTTTTTAATGTCAAAATTACCATCTACTCCGTCTCTAAATTCGCAGTGATCAACCCATACGTTTTGACAATCGTCTAAAGTTGCGTTATCCCAACCATCCGTATCATAAGCGCCTGGACCTTCAAATATTAAATTTCTAATAATAATATTTGTACATCTTTTGATGTATATAATTCCTGAATTTGCTTTTGTTTGATCTGTAGATACCAATTTTGCGCCACTTGCACCATAAATAGTTTTACCTGATTGATCTTGAAAAGATAATCTTCCAGTAGAAGTGGCTGGAATAGTAATTGTTCCTGAAACTTTTATCACTTTTACATTGGTGTTTTCAATTGCAGCTTTCAATTGCGCGTAGGTGGTTACAACAGTTTCTGCAGCAGTTCCTCCTCCTTTCGTACCTCCATTCTGAGATGCCCATCCAGGAACCGCAGCACAATCTCCTACTTTCGCAGTAAGATTACTTGTTGTAATTGTAGTTTCAGTTTCATTTTCTGCAGTACTTTGTTCTGCCTGCGGCGTTGTTGTTTCGTCATTTGTACAACTTACGAAATTCATTCCAGCAGCTAGTAACAGAGCTGCTAATTTTAATTTGTTGTTCATAATTTAAAATTTTTAGTTTGGTTAAATAATTATGTAAATATCTTTTTAAACTATTTTAAAAACATTGAACAAGTTCAATGAATCGGAAATATTTTTTTTTAATTATATGAAAATTAAAATATTACCGTTTAATAAGTGTATTCTTAATCATAACTATTACGAAGCAGTTTAAAACCTACAAAAGACTAACTAAACAACCAACAATCATTATGTACAATTTACTAAGACAAAATATTGAACGGAAAATACCCCTTTCCGACGCCGATTGGAAGGCAATTGTAGATAAAATTAAATTTGTTAAACTCAAAAAAAACACGTTTTTACAAGTTCAAGATTCAAACAATGCACATGAGGTATTTATTTTAAAAGGAGCTTTTAAAACCTACATTCTAAATGAAAATGGTACAGAAAGCGTTCTGTTTTTTTCTTTTGAAGACGAGTGGATCTGTGATATCGAATGTTTTTACCACCAAAAACCAACGAAATACAATATACAAGCTATTGAGGATAGTGAGATAGTACTTATCGACAAGACCAATAAAATGTCCCTTTTTGAACAAGTTCCCAAATTGATTCAATTATATATTGCACTATTAGAAAAAAACAATAATCACATAGAAGAAAGACTTTTGGATACGCTAAATAAGACATCAAAACAAAGATATCTGGACTTCACAAAAAAATATTCGCATAAAACAAACAAGATAAATAACAAAAATCTGTCTTCTTATTTAGGTGTTTCTCACGAATTCCTATCTAAAATAAAAAAGACAGTTTGAAGTATTTTAATTACATAAGTATGAAAAAGCCCATTTATTCAGTAAAAATGGGCTTTCGCTTTTTATTTCATTAATGACTTTATATAGATTGTAAACAATAATGACAAAACTATTGCCGACAATCGAACTGCATTTTTCACAAAAACACTATTAATATTTAATGATGGCAAATTAGATTTTGCTTTAAAAAAGAAGTCTATCAATTTTTTATAATCCAATAAAATTAAAAACAAAACTCCAATCGTCAACAGAACTGATTGTGTTAAGGCACCAGCATTCATCTGATAAAAAATATTAATTAAAGTTAAATTAAGAAGCAGTGAAAATAAAATTACAGCACCAATTAGTAATGTTCTGCGATACAATAATAAATAACCTCCAATAATTTGTATAAGTGCTATTATAATCCCGAAACTATGTGAATGTCCAAAATAAAACCATGTTAACCATTCTCCGGTTTGTTGATTCATTGGCATACTCGAAATCTCTGTTGGTACAATAAACTGAAGCCCGTAAAATTTTTTCCATCCAAAACTAACAATATTAAAAGCAATACAATATCGAATCGAACTATATAAAAAACCATATGTTTTTAGTGAATTGATTTTTTGTTTACGCTCCAAATATTGCCATAAAAAAGGAAACAGTAAGCCAATTAATAACGAAATCCCAACTAACGAAAAAACGAATATTGGAGGTAACCAAGGAATATTCCCTCCATTGCCAAGTGTAAGTAATAAAGCTGAAAGTTCAAGTCCAAAAATTAAACAGGCCCAAAATTTCTTTCCAAATGAATTTGATTGTTCTAACATCGCGTCTTTATTTGAATTAATATTCGACAAATTTGAATATTAATCAAACACCAAGTGTTCCGATGTATGCAGTCGAACGTAATTAAAGCTCTTTTTCGGCTAAACTTATATTTAGTTTTACAAAATCAGTTGGTGACAAACCAGTAAGCTTTTTGAAAGTAGTATTAAAAGTAGTTTTGGAATTAAATCCTGATTCATAAGCAATTCCTAAAATATTTAATTGATTGTATTTTGTTGACAACAATAAATTTTTAGCCTCTTCAATACGATGCTTATTTATAAAATTATAAAAATTATCACCATACAATTCATTAATTACAAACGAAGTCTCATTGCAACTAGCATTCAGTTTTTGAGCCAATTTTGGCAAACTCAAATCATTTTCTAAGTATACTCTTTCCAAACTCATTATTGCCTGCAACTTTTTATCCAATTCATTCAAACAACTTTCTGAAACCCGTTTTGGAGTCTCTTTTTTGTCTATTTTAATAGTAGACAAATCGCTTAGTTCATTTTTACTGAAATCAAACACTTCTTTTTGCTGCAACGAAAAATAACCCAGAAAAAAAACACTAAATAGATATATGAAAGGCGTGAATTCAATCAAACTTTTTAAATTGAAAAAGATGAGATTGAACCAAGCGACTACAATAAATAACAAAATCAATAAAAAATATTTTAGCCAGGAAAGATCAATTTCTTCGGTTGAGGATGAAATTTTATGTAGGTTTTTCAAGTGATTTTGTAATCTTCTAAATGATAAACACCAATAAATTACAGCCTGAATAGGTAACGCCGTTTGCAGAATAAAAAACACAACTCTGCCGACAGCATAACTGAATTCAATATTTTTTCCTGTTATAAAAAAAGGAAATCTGAAAAGAAAAAAAATTAGAAAAGGCAGAAAATGCCATAAAATTTTCTTGTCAAATTTTTTCTGCAAAGATGTAAAATATAAAATACTAATGTACAGAAATGGAGCCGTTAAGAATCTTATCAAACCAATCATCTCGAAAAGATTGGGGTGATTTAATTGTACTTTTTGATAAAATAAAGGTATTTCAAGAATAGCCAAACCGAGTGTGACAACAAATAATCCGAGGTATTTATTAGCAATTCCATTTACTTTTCGGGAATGAGCAAGAAGCAAAAAGCCTAACAAAAATGCCGCTCCAGAAGTAATACCCAAGAGAATTGGAAAATTCAACATATCGAAAATTATTTATTTTACACTAATCTCTAGAAACAATCTCAAACATAAAGCAGTTTATCTCTTACATCCGAAAACAATTATTGCAATCCCAAGTCCAAAAGACACTGCTTCATTTCTTCAATAACAATTTGGATATCTTTTTCATTCGTTCTCCAATTAACAAACGAAGCACGAATTCCTTTTCTATTTTGATAAACTGTAGGTGTCATAAACACTTTTCCGGTGTCATTGAGACGAGTCAAAAACAAACTCACCTTTTCCTGATTATGCTCTCCGGCCAAAGTAAAGCAAACATTATTAAGACGAGTTGGAGCCAACAATTCGAAATTTTCATTTTGAACCATAAAAGCATCAAACTGCAACGCTCTTGCAATACTATTTTCTACCATATCCTGAAATCCCTGCTTCCCGTACGCAACAAGCGAAAACCAAACTGGCAAAGCTTTTAAACGTCTTGAATTCTCAGGCAAAAAATTTAAGTAGTTAAAGTTCTCCAATGGATCTCCCAAATACGGAGCATTCGAATTTTGAAAGGTTTCAACCTGAAGATTTTTATGCTCCTCTTTTATCAAATAAAAAGCACTTTCGTAAGGAACATTTAGCCATTTGTGGCAGTCAATGGTAATACTGTCTGCGTTTTCCCAGCCGTTAACCAAGTGTTTATACTTTGGAGAACAAGCCGCAAAACCGCCAAAAGCAGCATCAATATGCCACCAAAAATTATATTTTTCTTTGAGTTCTGAAATCGCTGCAAAATCATCAAAATCAGCTGTATTTACTGTTGCTGCGCTTGATATTAAAATAAAAGGCTGACTGCTTAATGCGATTATTTTTTGTTCTAAATCAGAAATATCAATAGCTTCCCGATTGCCTTCGATTGTTTTTATTTTGGTGAAATTTTGACTTCCGATTCCCAGCATAGCCAGACATTTTATTGAAGAAGAATGAGGAGTTGCTGTCAAAATATTTATAGGAGTTGTGATTCCGTTTTTAGCAAAATCATGTCCTAATTGTTTTCCATACCATTGTCTTGCTACCGCCAAAGAAGTAAAATTTGACATTGTAGCACCGGTTACAAATCCACCTAAAAATGATTTTGGCAAACCTAATAACTGCAATAATAAATTAATGGTTTCTAATTCTATCAAAGCCGAAACACCTCCCTGGGCATTTGTTGCCTGCGCATTTGGATCATAAATAGTAGTAAGCCAATCTCCTGCAATTGATGCTGGTGTTGCACCCCCCGTTACAAAACCCCAATATCTGGGACCTGCCTGGGAAACTAGTAAAGGAGCCAAACGCTGCTTAAATATTTCCAAAGCGGGCAATGATCCTAATCCAGATTCATTTAAAATACTGTTTGTAGTTATGCTGTTTCGAGTTGAAGTTGGAACTGTATCGATAGAACTGAGAAAATCAATTCCGTGTTGCTTTACTTGCTCAAGAATATTTTCAATATCCTGTAAATCACGCTGAAGAGTTGGATTCATTTCAATTTTAGTTAGAAAATTTAATTTTCAAATACACTTAATTATCGTTTTTTACATAAAAAATCATTCCTTTCAGTTGATTATTCACTCTACTTTAAAATCACCTTCCAAACCATTTTCGGCATGTGAAGCAATCCAGAATTTAAAATCGCCAGGCTCTACTTTTAGTTCCATTTTGTCATTATAAAAAGCTAAATCTGAGATAGGAATTGAGAATTGTACCGTTTTCGATTCCTTTGACCTTAATTCTATTTGCTGAAAATCTTTAAGTTCTCTAATTGGCCTAACAATACTTCCGGTTATATCGCGAACATACAGTTGAACTGTTTCAGTTCCGGTCGTATTTCCTGTGTTGGTAATAGTTGCTGAAACCGACAATTTCTCATTATTCTTTAGTGTTGTTTTTTCGATTTTTAAATTATCGTATGAAAAAGTCGTATAACTCAATCCGAATCCAAAAGGGTATTGTGGTTCATAACCAGCATCAAGATAATGAGAATTATTTCCTAAAGAACTTTGCCAGGCTTCAATAGGAATATCCTGAATGGCTACAAAAGTTTTAGGATCTGCTGGTCTTCCTGTATTTGGATGGTTGTAATAAATCGGAATCTGACCTACTTCTTTTGGCCATGTTACTGGCAGTTTTCCGGATGGATTTACTATTCCCAAAAGCACATCAGCGATTGCTGGACCAGCCATTGTTCCTGGGTGCCAAGCCATAACCAGGGCATTTATTTTTGGCAAAACAGCTCCCAAAGTTATCGGTCTTCCTGCCATTATCACTAATACAATTGGCTTTCCTGTTTTTTGTAATTCCCCTATTAATTTTTCCTGCAAACCCGGCAAATTTATATTAGCTCTTGAATGTGCTTCGCCAGAAAGAATCGCTTCTTCTCCACCAAAAAACAAAATAACATCTGCTTTTTTGGCTTGATTGATTGCAGTTTCAAAACCTTCTTCAGACAACGATCTGCTATGCGAAAGTCCTGAAGCATAAAACACATTGTTCTCTCCAAAACTACTTTGTAATGCTTTTAGGGGAGTTTGTGAATCTTCTTTTTTACCATCAAAAATCCAAGTTCCTAATTGTTCTCTTGCGGCATCTGCCAATGGCCCAATTACAGCTATTTTTTGATTTGATTTTAATGGTAATAATTGATTTTCATTTTTTAATAAAACACAGCTTTTACTAGCGGCTATTTTGGAAGTTTGCAAAGCATCTGCAGTTAATAATGAAAACTTTTCGCGGTCTTTAAAATACGGATTTTCAAAAACTCCTGCTCTAAATTTAATTCGAAGAATATTGCGAACCATTTCGTCTAATTGCTTTTCAGAAATTTTATTTTCAGCAATCAAATTTTTTAAATGATTAGCATATGATAAACTGGTCATTTCCATATCAAGACCCGCAGAAGCTGACTTAAATGCTGCATCTTTTTCATCTGCTGCAAATCCATGCGGAATCATTTCTGTAACGGAATTCCAGTCACTCACCACAAATCCGTCATATTTCCATTCTTCTCTCAGAACTTTTTTTAACAAAAATTGATTCCCGGAGGCAGGAATTCCGTTAAGATCATTAAAAGAACTCATAAACGTAGCAGCCCCAGCTTTTGCAACAGCCTCAAAAGGTTTCAGATAAATATTTCGAAGTAATGATTCTGACATACTCACCGTATTATAATCCCTTCCGCCTTCAGTTGCGCCATAGGCTGCGAAATGTTTAGCACAAGCCAAAATTTGGCCAGGGACTGCAGGATCATTACCTTGAAAACCTTTTACATAAGCCAATCCTAATCTCGAAGCCAATAAAGGATCTTCTCCTGGTGATTCGGCAATTCGTCCCCAACGGGCATCTCTGGCGATATCGACCATCGGAGCAAATGTCCAGTTAATACATCTTGAATAGGATTCATTCGCTGCAATTTTGGATGTTTTCTCCACTAATTCCATATCCCAGGAAGCAGCTAATCCCAACGGAATTGGGAAAATGGTTTTGTAACCATGAATGACATCCCTGCCAAACAATAATGGAATATGGTTCGGACTTTCCTCGACAGCAATTTTCTGTAATTCCAAAACAAGACTAGGTTCAGTAAGGTTTAAAACAGAGCCAACTAAGCCTTTTCGAACTTCATTTTTAAGCTCTTCAGACAGTCCTTTGCTTCGGCTTGAAGTTCCTTTTAGGCAGGCTTGACCAATTTTTTGATCGATGGTCATGCTCTTTATAATCTTGTCAATTTTTTTCTCAATCTGTTTATTTGATTCTTGACCATAAGAATTTAAGAATATCCAAAAAGAAACCAATGAATATAAAACATGTTTTGCAGTTAACGTTTTCAATAGCAGAGATTTTTTAATTTAAACATGATACTTTACGACAAAAAAAGAAGCCACAAAAACTGGCTTCCTAAAATATCCCATACTTTTTTGTGAAAAAATGAGAACTCGTAAATATAAATATTTTTTAACTAAATCTCTCTTACAAATCTGCTGTTTTTAAAAATATTCGTGATATTATTTAGCTTTTTGGCAAAGGCGCTCCAACTGCAATATCACAGCGGTGCCCTGCTTGTCCATGTGGTGGATTCATCCCTTCTGGAGTTTCAGCATTTGCTGAACTTGTAGATAGTAATGCCGGAACTGGAGACTGTACTGTAATATTTTTACTTACTTCTCCTGAAGATGGTGCAGTTGTTGTTGCTGTAGTAGCTGCTGCTGCAGGTTTTGAATTTAGTGGCGCTCCAACTGGAATATCACAACGGTGATTAGGTTGTCCGTGAGGAGGGTTCATCCCTTTTGAAGTTACGTTTTTTACTGTTACAGGTTGTGTTACAATTTGTGGTTGCATTTGAACCTGATTTGGCTGAGGAGTTGTTGTTCCGTTCGCTGAAGAATTCAAAGGTGCTCCAACAGGAATATCGCATCTATGATTGGGTTGTCCGTGTGCGGGATTTACACCGGCAGCCACTGATGGTGTTCCCACAGCGTTATTTTCATGAAATAAATTATGCTGTGATGGAGCAGGTTGCTGCTTAGTTTGCGCTGTAACAACGGTTTGCTGCGTAAAAGGTGTGATTACTTTTGGTAAGGTTTTAGCCTTTTCATCTTCGTTATTTCTACAAGAACCTAGTGTAATTGCAGCGGCTAAAAAGGTATAATAAATGGATCTCATGGGGACAATCTTATGATATTAAAAATCAAATATAATGTTTTAATAGCAAGTTCTCAAATAGGTTTATTAGTTAACAATTATTAGCAATTCAACTTCTTTAGCAAGCAACATATATTAACAAAACAACCGCTGATTTAAAGAAAATAGTTCCTATTATTAAACAAAAAAACCAGCCTAATAGAGACTGGTTGTTATAGAAAAGATTGACCAAGTTTTAAAAAACCTGACTCGCTATCTGTCTGATATTTTCTGATTTTCCCATTGAATAATAATGTAAAACAGGAACTCCGGCAGCTTTCAATTCGATTGATTGCTGAATAGCCCATTCTACTCCTACCTGACGAATCTCTGCATTGTTTTTGCATTTTTCAACAGCATTTATCAAATCTTCTGGTAAATCAATGCGGAAAATTTGAGGTAAAATTTGCAAATGTTTTTGCACTGCAATTGGTTTTATTCCTGGAATAATAGGAACTGTAATTCCCATTTCTCTGGCTTTTTTTACAAATTCAAAATATTTAGCATTGTCAAAAAACATTTGAGTTACTACATAATCGGCTCCAGCATCTACTTTTTCTTTCAGCCTTTTCAAATCGGTTGTCAAAGAAGGAGACTCCAAATGTTTCTCAGGATAACCTGCGACTCCAATACAAAAATCAGCTTTGTTATCAACATCCATTACATCGTGCAAATACTTTCCGTTATTTAATTGATTGATTTGAGCAACTAAATCGGCAGCATAATTATTTCCTCCTGCTTTCGGAACAAAAGACTGCTCGTCTTTCATTGCATCACCACGAAGTGCCATGACATTATTGATTCCAAGATAATGACAATCTACCAACATATATTCGGTTTCTTCTTTAGTAAAACCCCCACAAAGCAAGTGTGGCACGGTATCTACCTGGTATTTATGTTTAATAGAAGCACAAATCCCCAAAGTTCCAGGACGCATTCTGGTCAATTTTTTATCCAATAATCCGTTGCCTTTATCTACATAAATATACTCTTCACGTGAAGTTGTTACATCTATAAACGGCGGTTTAAATTCCATTAACGGATCGATATTATCGTATAATTCCTGAATGCTTTTCCCTTTCTGTGGTGGAATAATTTCGAAAGAGAATAATGTTTTCCCTTTGGCTGCTTCTATATGTTCTGTTACTTTCAT
>NZ_DATIDY010000198.1:0-42711 GCF_035456085.1 Flavobacterium sp. | reverse complement strand
AAGCAAATCTTGTGGTTGGTGCCGATGGTATTCGTAGTTCGGTGCGAAAATTATTGATTGGTGATGATGTTACACCCTTACGTTACTTAGGTTGTATTGTGATATTGGGTATTTGTCCTTTGAGTGCTCTCGAAGAAATTAACAGTCCATTACTAGACTCAGCTACTGTATTTCAAACTGCTAATGGTAATGAACGAATCTACATAATGCCTTTCACAGCAGATTCGGTGATGTGGCAACTCAGCTTTCCAATGACAGAAGATGAGGCTAAAATATTAAGTGCCAAAGGACCACAAGCACTCAAAAAAGAAGCCTGCCGAAGAACGCAATGGCACGATCCTATCCCACAGATTTTGGCGGCAACATTAGAGACTCAGATTTCTGGTTATCCTGTTTATGATAGAGAATTACTAAAGTCTGAACTATTAGCAAAAGCAGGACAAATAACGCTAATCGGAGATGCAGCTCATCCCATGAGCCCATTCAAAGGGCAAGGAGCAAATCAAGCTTTATTGGACGCTCTCACATTGGCTCGTGGAATCATAAGAAATTGCAGACCATTATCACAATGGAGAAAAGCAGGAGTGAGGGAAAGTGTATTGACAGAGTTTGAATCTGAAATGTTGAAACGCTCAGCTATCAAAGTGAAAGATTCAGCCGAGGCCGCACAGTTTCTGCATTCTGATATTGTACTTCACGAAGGAGACGAGCCTAGAGGACGATGTTTGAAGAAAAAAGATGCATAAAAAAAACTCCCTAATTTCTTAAGGAGTTTCTTGGTGGGCGATGAGGGGTTCGAACCCCCGACCCCCTCGGTGTAAACGAGGTGCTCTGAACCAGCTGAGCTAATCGCCCTATTTTACTAGGCTGCTATCATTTCGTGATTGCGAGTGCAAATATAGGCTGGTTTTTCGATTATGCAAAACATTTGGAAAGAAATTTTACTTTTTATTTTAATAAAATAGTCAGTTGTTTAATATTTAGTGCTTTAAAATTTGAAATAAAACAAAAATATTTTCATTTGACTTTCAAACGTTGATGAAAATTGAGATTTCTTTTAATCCTTTTTGTTGTTTTTAGCTTCAATCCACCTCGACATGTATTTGGTGCTAGTCAAAGTATGATGTTGTAATAGAGATCCCATGAAATTTTCCAAACGATGTTGCTCCAAATTCGATTGTAAAAATTGAATCCTATCAGCAAAATCATTTTCAAACAGTTTTTTAGAATACCGCTGATTGATGATTGCAATTCCGTTTTGTTGTGCGGATTTCCAAAGTTTTTCGTCTTGATACAATTCAATAGCTTGTTTTGCAAATTCATTGGCGTCATTGGTTATGAATCCATTCCAAGGAAATTGTCCATGCATGGATTCTGCACCAATGCTTGTAGTGATGCTAGGAGTTCCGCATTGCATGGCTTCAATTAATTTTCCTTTTATACCTGCACCAAAACGCAATGGAGCCAAAACGATTCTTGCTTTTTGAACCACTTCATTGGCATCATTTGCACGCCCTTTTATCTGAAAACCTTCTTTTGGCTGGTGTAATTGATTTACTTTTTGTGATGGATAAGCACCATAAATATGAAGTTCTGCATCGGGCAATTGTTTTCTGATTAATGGCCAAATACTTTGTTTTAGATATTGAACCGCATTCCAATTGGGTTCATGGAGAAAGTTTCCGATGAAAATAAAATTGTTTCTTTCTTTAAAAGAGGGAAGTTTTTCAAAAGTTTCTTCTGAAATCGTATCCAATAAAAAAGGCAAGTAACACAATAACTTTTCGTCAATTTTAAAAACAGTTTTTAATACATCCATTTCAAATTCAGAAATCATTAACGATAAATCGCATCTCAAAATACTGGCAATTTCTCTTTTGGCTACTTCTTCTTTTAAAATGTCAGTTAATGAAAATTCTTTATGTGCTTTAAAAGCTTTTTGTCGGGCTTGTCTGAGGCAATGTAAATCTTCGGTGTCTAATATTCGTAAGGCTTCAGGGCAATTTTCAGCAACTCGCCAGCCAAATTGTTCTTCAATCATAAAACGATCAAATAAAACTACCGAAGGATTTAATTCTTTAACAAAAACATCAAAACTAGGACAATTCAAAGTAATCGATTTTTTTGCTACCTTTAATAAAGATAAATCAACCATGAAATCACTGTCCATTGCTGGACTAGCAAATATAACGTCAAATCCTTGTTGCTGAAACTCAGTAATCAGTTGCAACATTCGACCACCAGCGGCTGAGGAATTAGGTTCAGGCCATACAAAGCCAATGATTAAGAGCTTTTGAGTTGGTGGTGTCATGTTGTAAATTGGGTTTTAAGATATTAGTTGTATCTTATTAAGGAACTAATTATCTAATTGATAAATTTTCGAAATAATGGTGCAAAATAATGCAATTTGGTCGGTTAAAGCATCATTTTACATCAAAATCGGCCGAAAAACACTAATTTTGCAACATACAAAAACTTCTTATTATGCTGGGATTAAAATTAGTTACCGACCCACGCTGGGTAAATATCGTTGAAACTAATATTGAAGAAATTTTGACCGACCATGCTTGGTGCGAACAAAAAGCAGCTTCAAATGCAATAAGTTTAATTACTTACAACTCCGAATTAGAGGAATTAGTGACTGAATTATTAGTGATTGCCAAAGAGGAACTAGATCATTTACAATTAGTTCACAATTTAATAAAGAGTCGTGGGCTAACTCTGGGAAGAGAACGCAAAGACCATTATGTGAATGAACTTTATAAATTCATGAAGAAAGATGGAAGCCGCAAAGATGCTTTAGTAGATCGATTATTGTTCTCAGCTATGATTGAAGCCAGAAGTTGTGAACGATTCAAAGTATTGTCTGAAAATATTAAAGACCCTGAATTAGCTAAGTTTTACAGAGATCTTATGATTTCTGAAGCGGGACATTATACGACTTTCCTTGGTTTTGCTAGAAAATATACAGATAATATTGATGTTGATAAGCGTTGGAAAGAATGGATTGAGTTCGAGACTTCCATCATTGTCAATTACGGCAAAAAGGAAACAGTACACGGCTAAATTCCTTTCTATTTAGAACAACAGGTTATTTTGTTTACTTTAATCCTTCTCAAAAAATATGACAGCGTCCAATTACAAATCTATTGTTTTTAAGGTTTTAAAATATATAGGTGTCACTCTTGTTATTTTGTTAGCATTGATGTTTGTTACTCCTTTAATCTTTTCGGATAAAATAAAAGAACAAGTCAAGAAAACCGCTAACGCAAAATTAAATGGAGAGTTAAATTATTCGGATGCCAATGTTTCGTTTTTCACGCATTTTCCATCGTTGACTTTGACTTTAACAAAATTCAATCTCAACGGATCAGCTCCTTTTCAAAATGAAAAATTAGTTAATGCCGATGAGGTTGCTTTTGGAATCAATTTGAGCAGTCTTATTTTTGGTAAAAACATCAAAATAGATCAAATTTTCCTTTCGAATGCATTGATAAATATTAAGGTCAATAAAAATGGAGAGGCTAATTATAACGTCTATATTGCTGATAAAAAAACGGATTCAAAAGAGGAAACATCAGAAACTGGTTTAAAATTAGAAGGAATCGAAATCGATAACAGCAAACTTGTTTATGACGATCAATCTACTGATGTTCATATTGATGCTATAGGATTAAATTATTTTGGAAATGGAGATTTAAGCAAGGCAATATTTGCTTTGCATTCTAATTTAAAAGTTGAAAAATTAAACATCATTTATGAGAATGAGCCATATTTGATGAATAAAAAAGTGGATGGAGATTTGATTACCAAAATCAATACCAATTCGCTTTCTTTTGTTTTTGAACAAAATGACTTATCGATTAATCAGCTTTTGGTTGATTTTAAAGGAAAATTCGATTTCTTGAAAGATGGCTATAATATTGATTTTACTATAAAATCGGATGAAAGTAATCTATATGACCTTTTTACTGCTTTTCCACCCAAATATATTACCTGGTTAAAAGACTCAGAATTAGAAGGAAAAGTAGATTTATTGCTTACACTTAAAGGGAAATATATTGCTTCTCAAAATTTAGGTCCTGATTTAAACTTGGATTTTAAAGTAAAAGATGGCTTTGTTAATTATAAAAAAAGCGCTTTTCCAGTTTCGAATTTAAATGTAGACATTTCAACTAAAATTCCAAATTTGAATCCTGAACTTTTACAACTTGATGTTAGAAATGCTTCTTTGAATGTAGATAAAAATTACCTTAGCACTCAATTGAAAATGAATGGATTGAGTGCGCCTGATATTAATTTGGTTTTAAAATCTCAAATCGATTTAGAAAAATTAAATGGCGCTCTTGGAATTCCAAATTTGGAACTTAAAGGAATGTTTGTCAGTAATTTGAAAGCCAAAGGAACATTCGATCAAAAGAAGAAAATGTTTCCAAATGCTAACGGAACACTGAATTTGAAAAATGGTTTGATAAAAACCAAATATTACCCACATCCAATTACTGATATTAATGTGGATGCTAAAATTAATAATCAAAAAGGAACATACGATGGACTTTCAGTTGTTCTGAAACCAGCAGCTTTTACTTTTGAAGGAGAACCTTTTTCGGTTACAGCTGATTTGAAAAACTTTGATGATTTAAATTATGATATCAAAGCAAAAGGAACATTAAATATTAGTAAAATCTATAAAGTGTTTTCTCAAAAAGGTCTGGATGTAGATGGTTTTATCAAAGCGGATTTGCAATTGAAAGGCATTCAAAGTTATGCTCAAAAAGGCGATTATAACAATTTGCAAAATAAAGGAACTCTGGAAGTTCGAAATATAAAAATTAAATCAGAATATTTACCAAAATCATTATTGATTAAAGAGGGGATTTTTAGATTCAATCAGGATAAAATGACATTCAATACTTTCTTGGCTTCTTATGGCGAATCCGATTTTAAAATGAATGGTTATTTAAAAAATGTATTCAACTTTATGTCTTCTAAAAATGGGACTTTAAGGGGATCATTTACTTTAAATTCAAGATATATCAATGTCGATGAGTTCATGTCTACTACAACGACAGTTCCAGCAACTCCAGCAACCGCTGATCCAAATAATACTCCAAAACCAGCAATTGAGGAGAAAGGCGTGATTATAATTCCGTTGAATTTAGATTTGCAATTTTACGCAACGGCACACAAAATCAATTATCAGGGGCTTGTTTTGCAAGACGGAAAAGGAGCTGTAAAAATGAAAGACGGTAAAATCATAATGCAAAATACTGGTTTCAATTTGATTGGGTGTAATGTCAGGATGAATGCGGCTTATCAAGGGGTGACACCTCAAAAAGCTATTTTTGAATATGATATTAAAGCGAAAGATTTTGATATCAAAAGAGCTTATAATGAAGTAAAAATGTTTCAGGAAATGGCTACCGCAGCCAAAGATGCCCAAGGAATTGTATCATTAGATTATAAAATAAAAGGAAGATTAGATCAACAAATGATGCCAGTTTATCCTTCATTAATCGGAGGTGGTGTTTTGTCTATCAAAGATGTAAAAGTGAAAGGGATGAAAATGTTCAATGCAGTGAGCAAAACCACCGATCACGAATCTATTAAAAATCCGGAACTTTCTAAAGTCGATATCAAAACAACGGTAAAAAACAATATTATTACTATCGAACGTTTCAAATTTAAGTACGCTGGTTTCAGACCAAGAATCGAAGGAACTTCAAGCCTTGATGGACGTTTGAATATTAAAATGAGATTAGGTTTGCCGCCTTTTGGAATTTTGGGAATCCCACTTACAGTTACAGGAACTGGTTCAAATCCAAAAGTAAAAGTTGGTAAACAAGGCCAGGATATTGAAGAAACTGAGGATACCGAGGTGAATTAAAAACTGCAAAATTATTTTTATAAAACAGAAAAGCTCTCATTTGGGAGCTTTTTTCTATTTTTTACATTCAGTATAAACTGGCGAATTAAAGAATTCTAAAATAGACATATTCTGATCCTGTACCGATAAATTATCATAGGAAGAAATACGTTTGATTAGCATTTCGCAACCACCAAAATAAAATTGAATTTTCGGGTAAATATCAGCGCGGGCAGCAATTGATTTTGCGGTTTTAAGATTGTCAAATTGAAGGCTATCCACAATATTATTATTGACATCTAATACATAAAAAACGTAATTTACTTTGGTACTTTCCTCGTTTTCGTCTGCTGTTGTGGTAAAAATGAGTGTTTTCGAAGCGGTCTCAGACAAAACAAAATAACCATTTACTTCTTTAGAATTATTTAGTTTATAAGTTTTAAATTTATTTATTCCCAAATAAATGCAATCAAAATCCTTAAACTTAATCTTGCTTTCAACATCAGAGTTAAGTAACTTATAAAATACTAGCTTTTCTGTAGTGTCAATTCGAAAAAAATTAGGTTTTATATTGATTTTTGAACCGTCATTAGTGATTATAAAACTTTCAACAATTGACATAGAAAATGAATTCATGCTGATAAATAGCACCAGAAAATAAAGTTTCTTCATGTTAGTAGGCTTATTTTTTTCAAAAGTAAAGGGAAAGTCTTTTTCTTTTGTTAACAAAATATAAACCTTAGATTATTAAAATTGACTTCTTTCTGGCAATTACAAACGGAGGTAACGAATTTTAGTAGGAATCTTGTAAAAGTATTAAACTAAAGTATAAGTGGGTAAGTGTTATTTTTTATAAATTTATAACTTGTTAATTATTAAGTTTCTAGATTCCTAGCTAGAAAAAATAATGTCTCAAATCTTGCACAATAAATGAAAAAATAATAATAATAACTATGGATAGAGCAGGAGCTAGAAAATATTTGTTTTCCAAAAAAATTGATTCTTATTTTGATGGAATTTACAAAGGTTATCGATTTACACTTCTTTATTTTAAAGAAGCTTTTACTTCTCCCTTTCATTTACGTGAAATTATAAATCAATGTTTTGAAATCGGGTTAAGATCTCTTCCTCTAATCACTATGACTGGTTTTATTATTGGTATAGTTTTTACCAAACAATCGCGGCCATCTTTAGAAAATTTTGGTGCTGTATCTTGGCTGCCATCATTAATGGGAATTGCTATTGTGAGAGCGCTGGGGCCATTAGTTACTTCGCTAATTTGTGCTGGAAAAGTAGGATCAAGCATTAGTGCCGAATTAGGTTCTATGAAAGTAACGGAGCAAATTGATGCGATGGAAGTTTCCGCCATTAATCCGTTTAAATATCTTGTCGTTACAAGGGTTTGGGCAACAACTATTTCTATTCCCATACTTTCATTTTATTGCAGCTGTGTAGGATTGTTAGGATCTTACTATAATGTTTCTACTGAAGAGGCTACAAGCTTGCAGATATATTATACCAATGCTTTTTCAAATATTTCTTTTTTAGATCTCTTCTCATCGCTTACAAAATCTATAGTCTTCGGATTTACCATTGGAATTATTAGTTGCTACAAGGGTTTTTTTGCATCGAATGGAACAAGTGGTGTTGGTAAAGCAACAAATCATGCGGTAGTATTGTCTATGTTTCTCATTTTTCTTGAAGAGTTAATTATTGTGCAAATTGTTAATTGGATTAGATATTTTTAATATGGAAAACGATAAAATTCAATATGGCAATAGCGGAGATGCTGTTATAAAAATTGAAGGATTGTATAAATCTTTTGGTGAACTTGATGTATTAAAGGGTGTCGATCTAACATTGCAAAAAGGAGAAAATTTAGCAGTATTAGGTAAGTCCGGAACAGGAAAATCTGTTTTGATAAAACTATTAGTAGGATTATTAAAACCCGACAGAGGTACTATAACAATTTTAGGCCAACAGTTGGATACATTAAGCCCAAAGGAATTGAATGCATTACGCTTGCGCATAGGTTTTTCATTTCAAAATAGTGCTTTGTATGATAGTATGAGTGTTTACGGCAATTTGTCTTTTCCGCTTACGATGAATGTAAAGAATCTTACAAAGAAACAAGTGGATGATGCCGTGGAAGAAGCGTTGGATGCAGTAGGTTTGTTAGATAAAATTGGACGACGTACAGAAGAACTTTCAGGAGGACAGCGAAAAAGATTGGGTATTGCCAGAACACTAATTCTAAAACCTGAAATAATGTTATACGATGAGCCTACGGCAGGTCTGGATCCAGTGACATGTATTGAAATAAATTCGCTCATTGTCGAGATGCAGCAAAAATATAAAACCAGCTCCATTGTTATCACACACGATCTTACTTGTGCAAAAACCACTTGTGAGCGTATTGCAATGTTGCTTAATGGGAAATTTTTGAAAACAGGAACGTTTGAAGAGGTTTTCAGAACAGAAGAAGAGCAGATAAAACAATTTTATTCATATAATTTTACAATTTAAGTTATGAACGAATCATCCAGAAAACGCAATATATTAGTCGGTGTATTTATTTTCGTAGGATTACTATTTCTGTTAGGAGGAATTCTGCTGGTGGGTAATCTTCACGAAACTTTCAAAAGAAAAATGGAGTTGGTCACTGTTTTTGATGAAGTAAATGGATTACAAACGGGAGCTAATGTTTGGCTTTCGGGTGTAAAAATTGGGAAAGTAAGGAATATCAAAATCAATCCCTCTAGGAATGTTGTAGTGACTTTAGCTATTGAAGAAAACGCGCAGCAATTTATTCTAAAGGATGCTCAAACCAAAATAGGTACTGATGGACTTATAGGGAACAAAGTTGTTGTTATTTTTGGCGGGACAGCAAATACGCCAACCGTTCACGATGGAGATACTTTGACTGTAGGAAACACGATTTCGACAGAAGATATGATGATTAAGTTGGGGAAAAACAATGAAAATCTTCTTGCTATAACTGCTGATTTTAAAACAATTAGTCATAAGCTAACTACCAAAGAAGGAACAGTTGGAAAATTGATAAATGATGATGCCATGTACGACAACATTAATTCAATAGCTGTGTCTCTCAATAAAGCCTCGATAAAGTCCGAAAAAGTGATCGCTTCACTTAATGAATATACGTCAAAATTAAATAAAAAAGGAACTCTTAGTAACGATTTGGTTACAGATACCATTGTTTTTAATTCTATTAAAAAATCAGTTTTAGAATTACAAAAAATGACTAAATCAGCCAATGAATTGATGGCTAATCTCAAAGATGCTAGTGCCAATCCCAATTCGGCTATGGGAGTTTTGTTACATGATGAGCAATCAGGAGCTAGTTTGAAAAAAACAATTCAAAATTTAGAAACCAGTTCCGAAAAATTAGACGAAGATCTTAAGGCAGCTCAAAGCAACTTCTTATTGAGAGGTTACTTTAAGGATAAAGAAAAAGCAGCCAAAAAACAACAGAAAGCTCAAGAACAACAATAGCTTACAATTATTTAAGTGGTAATTCTGCTACTACAAAGGTGCTTCCGCCGATGTAGATAAAATCTTTTTTGGTAGCATTATTTTTAGCTTCTGCATAAGCTTCTATAACTGAATTATATGTTTCTCCTTTTAAAAAAAAAGAAAAAGCTTTTTCTTGTAGATTTGAAGCATCCAAGCCACGAGGGATATTTGGTTTGCAAAAATAATATGTCGCATTCTTAGGGAACAATGGTAAGACTTCGCTTAGTTCTTTATCATTAACAACACCCAAAACAATATGTAAATTTTCAAAAGACTCTTTTTGAATTTGTTTCAAAACAATTTCAAGTCCATTTTTGTTGTGTGCGGTGTCGCAGATAATTTTTGGGTTATCGCCCAATTGTTGCCATCTTCCCAATAAACCAGTGTTTTTTACAACATTCAGCAAACCTGATTTTATATTTTCAAGACTAACTTTAAAACTGGTTTGATCGTTTAGGATTCTAAAAGTCTGAACAACCGTTTTTTTATTGTATTCCTGATAATCGCCAATTAAATCCGAAAGATAGATTTCTGTAATCAAATCAGATGCAAAATAAATTTCAGCATTATTTTCTTTGGCTTTCGCCAAAAACACAGGCTGTGTTTCAGCCGTATATTCACCAATAACAACAGGAATTTCTGGTTTTATAATTCCTGCTTTTTCTTTGGCAATAGATTCCAAAGTGTTACCTAAAAACTGAACATGATCAATTCCAATATTTGTAATAACAGAAACCAAAGGCGTAATAATATTTGTCGCATCTAATCTTCCGCCAAGACCAACTTCAATAATAGCAATATCTACTTTTTCTTTTGCAAAATAATCAAAAGCTAAACCAACTGTCATTTCAAAGAAACTCAGATCATTAGCCTCAAAAAAAGATTTGTGTTCGGCAATAAATTCAACCACAAAAGATTCGGAGATTTCAATGCCATTGATTTTGATTCGTTCTCTGAAATCTTTCAAATGTGGCGAAGTATAAAGCCCCACTTTATATCCAGCTTCCTGCAAAACCGAAGCGAGCATGTGCGAAGTAGAACCTTTTCCATTGGTTCCAGCCACATGAATACATTGTAATTTTTGTTGAGGATTATCAAGATGATTGGCTAATAAAATGACATTCGACAAGTCTTCTTTATACGCCGAAGCTCCCTGATGTTGATACATTGGGAGTTGGTTAAACATCCAATTTGTGGTTTCTTGATAGTTCATTTATTTTTGATAAAATAGTTGTATATTGAAATATTTTTCGTTTTTTTTAGTTTAATATTACAGTGAAAAATAGTTTCTGCAAAATTGAAATATTTTTTAGAATTAATGATTATAAACCCAGAATAAAATATGTTTAGTTTTATACAATTACAAGCTGATACTCTTGCAAATGCTGCGTCTAATGTTGTTGTCGAAAAGATAGCACCAACTACTGAAATCTCTGTTTTAGGATTTATATTAAAAGGAGGTTTTTTTCTAATCCCAATCGCTATTTTACTATTTTATACCTTCTATTTAATTTTCGAAAGGTATTTATACATCCATAAAGTGTCAAAAATCGATCCGCTTTTGATGCGTGATGTCAAAGATCAGTTGACAAGAGGAGATTTTCATTTGGCTCTTTCCATAGCTGAAAGAACTAATACGGCATCAGGAAATGTAATCAAAGAAGGAATTACACTGATTGGTCGTCCTATTGCCGAAATAGAGTCCAATATGGATCGTGCAGCCGATATCGAAATTGCACAAATGGAGCAACATTTAGGACAATTAGGATTGATAGCAGGTATTGCTCCAACATTAGGATTTATCGGAACAATTTCCGGAGTAATCAAGATTTTTTACAGCATCTCAGTAACTGAAAATATTAGTATTGGTAATATCTCAGGAGGTTTATACGAAAAAATGATCAGTAGTGGCTCTGGATTAATTGTGGGGATTATTGCCTACAGTGCCTACCACTTGCTGAATGGAAAAATCGATAGTTATGCTTTGAAAGTTCAAAAGCAGATTCTGGAATTCGTAAACATCATTCAAAAAGCATAAATCATGTCAATCAAAAGAAAAAGAAGATTTCACGCCGAAGTAGCTACTTCGTCCCTAAGTGATATTATGTTTTTTTTGTTGCTGTTTTTCCTGATAATCTCCACTTTGGCAAATCCAAATGTTATCAAAATGACGCTGCCAAAGTCCAAAACCAATGAAAAAACAAATCATCAATACATCAGTTTATCGGTTACTGAAGACAAGAAATTCTACATCGATAAACAACCTGTAGCTTTCGAAGAATTAGAAACTACATTGATGTCCAAAATGAATGCTCAAAAAGACCAAACAGTAATTGTCCGAATTCCGTTCAATTTGCAAGTGCAGGATTTAGTAGACGTATTGCAAATAGGAGTAAAGAATAATTTAAAATTTGTCATCGCCACAAGTCCAAAGTGATAATAATTAGGGCGTGACCACAATAAAAAAAGGGGCTGACTTTAGATAATCTAGAGTCGCCCCTTTTTTTATTGCGGTCGGGCTATCCGCGTTACTTCGGTAACTTGCTTCTATCCCTCACGCGCATTACGAAAACATAAAATTACAGGTGTAGAAACGTTCCATTGTTATCTTTTTGGCAACAATAACAAACTATTTTATTTTTTTATAATTTAGCTATGTACTTGTAAATCAATTTGTAGTATTAAATAAAGCCTGATTTAACAAAACATTTTTTAACCAAAAAACACTATTATGGCAAAACAAGTTTTTATCAATTTAGCAGTAACCGACTTGCAAAAATCTGTAGATTTTTATACCGCATTAGGTTTTACAAACAATCCGCAATTTTCGGATGATACTGGAAAGTGCATGGTTTGGAGTGAAAATATTTTTGTAATGCTTTTGTCGCATGAAAAGTTTGCAGGCTTTGCAACCAAGCCTATTGCTGATACGAAATCAAATGTTGCGGCACTTTTTTCATTATCGGTTGATAGTGTTGATGAAGTAAACAACATCGTGACAAATGGACTAAAAGCAGGTGGAAAAGAACCCAGCGAAATGAAAGATTATGGTTTCATGCAACAGCGAACCATCGAAGATTTTGATGGACACACTTGGGAAATTTTCTATATGGATATGTCGAAATTTCCAGCTCAACAATAACAGGGATTATGCTTTTGTTTTGTTGATTTTTTTTTGACAAACATTACGCTAGTTTTTCATCCTTCCTTCGTGAGGATGAAAAACTAGCGTAATGTTTCTGATTAAGGTTTTAACGGATAGTTTTCAAAAAGACCTTATGAAAAACTAAATTTGTAAGCTAGCCCCGATAGGAGTGAAAATCCTTGTTGCCCGGGGTTCGGGCAACAAGATTGTAACGTATAGCGGGACTAATGGTGATGAAAACCCCAAAAGTTCTGCTCCTAATATTTTAATTCAAATTGAAATTATAAACAATCTTACCGACTTGTTTTTCGGGAGCGTCAGAGCTGGCGTCCCATTTGGTATTCATAGCGGCAATTCGCGCTTGATCTTTAAGACATTTTGCAGTAATTGTAGTTCCTCTTTGTCCAGGTACAGCTTTGACAGTGTTGCCATTTTTGTCAACAGTTACTTCAACAACCACTATTCCGGTTTCATTGCTGCAGTCACTATTAGGTTTGGGTGGGGAGTGCGCTTTTCGGTTACCCAAAGAATAGCCAGAACCACCTCCGGAACCGCTGCCACTTCCAGGGCCGTAACCGCTACCGTTGCCAATTCCCGTTCCAGTGCCGTTTCCGCCACCAGTGCCTCCTCCGGATCCACCAGTACCATAGTAACCTGTTGCAGTCAAACTTCCGTTGGATTTTCCTTTGTTTCCAGCTACTTTATCGTCTCCATCGCCACCTTTGTTAGACCCTTTTAGAATACTAGCCAAGGCATCATTAGTAGAATTAGAAACTTTTGGTTTAACCACTTCGGGTTGTTTTGGAGTTTCTTTGACAACAACTTGTGTTTTTTTAGGTTTTTCTTTTTGTGGAATAGCGACACTTTCTTCGGTGCTGTTTTCTTGTGACAAGATGGATTCCTGCGGAGTGCTTTTGGCAGGAGTTGCTTTGACACGATTTTGTACATTTAAAACTTTACTTTCCGTGTTTTTTCCTGACCCTAAATCACTATCGCCAAAATTGATGCTAACGCCACCGCCACCTCCGCCGCTACCAATCATTTCTTCGAGATTAGCTGGTGGCCAGAAACGAATGAAAAATAAGAGCAACAATAATGATGCATAGATGAGTATCGATAGGAGTAATGATTTCTTTTGATCTGTTGAAAGAGACAAACTCATTGTAGAAATTGATTAAAAATGTACTTATAAAAAACGTTGAAAAGTACTAAAAATTGTCAAGAATAAAAAACCGCTTAGGTGTTAAACTCACAGTAAGTATTTCGATTTTATTTCGCAGAGAAACGCGGAGAATCCACAAAGATCCACGAAGTTTTTAAAATCAATTTTTTAAATATGTTTTTTCTTTGCGAATCTTTGTGTTGTTTTTGGGCATCTTCGCGAAATTTATTCCTAATGCAGATTTTGGTTAAACATGATGTCAAAAAAAAAACGAACCAAAAAGATTTTAAAATCTAGTTTGATTCGTTAGGTATGGAGTGAAAAATGCTTACACTAATTGTTTCAGAGCAATTTCAAAAGCTGTTGCGCTGATATTAGTTTTGGATGAGTTTAAAGCGTATGTTTTTTCGATAGCATTTTTGATAATTTCAGAGGTATCATGGAAAATGGCTTCGTCGGTCATTTGTACTTTCTTTTCCATGAAATAAGCAAAAACTCTTGCCATTCCGCAATTAGAAATAAAATCTGGAATCAAACTTACTTTATGATCCACTTCTTCCATAATCGAACCAAAGAAAATTTCTTTGTCGGCAAACGGAACGTTAGCGCCACAGGAAATAACTTCCAGTCCATTATTGATCAGGCTTTCTATTTGATTTTGTGTAACCAATCTTGATGCGGCGCAGGGAGTAAATATTTCGGCACCAATAGTCCAGATTTTTTGATTGATTTCTTCAAAAGGAATCATGTTTTCGGCTACTAATTTGTTTCCGTCTTTGGCAAGAAATAGGGTTTTTATTTCTTCAAAAGAAAAACCTTCTTCATTAATTAATCCACCGTCACGGTCTATAATACCTATGATTTTGGCTCCCATTTCGGCAAGATAAAATGCGGCAGCCGATCCTACATTTCCAAAGCCTTGTGCAATAGCTTTCTTTCCTTTTATAGAACCTCCGTAAATATCATAAAAATGGCGTACAGCTTCGGCAACACCATAACCTGTAATCATATCGGCAACAGTATATTTTCGGTTAACATCTGGAGAGAATCTTGGATTTTCGATTACCTTGATCACTCCTTGACGTAATTGCCCAATTCTATTTATTTTATCTGCTTCGGTTGGTTTGAAATGACCATTGAAAACCCCTTCTTGTGGATGCCAAACACCACATTCTTCGGTCATCGGGATTACTTCGTGGATTTCGTCTACGTTCAAATCACCACCGGTTCCGTAATAACTTTTTAATAAAGGAGAAACCGCTTTGTACCAACGTTGAAGAACACCTTTTTTGCGAGGATCATTTGGGTCAAAATTTATTCCAGATTTTGCACCACCAATTGCTGGTCCAGAAACCGAAAATTTGACTTCCATGGTTTTTGCTAATGACAAAACCTCATTCATGTCTAAACCTTTCCTCATACGGGTTCCACCACCTGCAGCACCACCGCGAAGTGAATTTATAACTGTCCAGCCTTCGGCTTCGGTTTCCGAATCTTTCCAGTTGAAAATAATTTCAGGGGCTTTATTTTCGAATTTCTTCAATAAATCTTTCATATTGTTGTGATATATTTATTTCTGACAAATATATAAAAAGGTTTTATGAGAAATATGTATTTAATGTGTATTTGTTTTTAAATTATTTGTATAAAAAAAGTGCTTAAGTATCTTTTAAATGATACAAAAGCACTGTTTAGATTTGGGACTCTTGAATTAATAATATAAAACTCAGAGTTTAAAAATGAGCCGACATTATTAATATTGGCAAACCAATTTTTACTGCCGGCTTATTTTATTTTGGAATTTAATATCCTTTTGAAAACAAAAATATTCTACTAGACACCCAATAGGCTCTTTTTTAAATCTTCATCTACTGGTCTATCACCTAACCAAATACCGAAAAATACTTTTTTGAAATCCATTCCTGGTATTTTCCCTTTAAGCTGACCGTTTTTTATAATCCACATTGAGCTGTCAACTGGAGCATACGTTAATTCAAATACATCTCCTTTAACAATATCATCAGCCAAATAATTTTTTAATAATTCCATTTTTGACTTGTATTTTTCAAATTCGGCTCCAGCAGATTTTTCAAATCCAGCATTTAGCGCTCTTGTTAATTTGCCAGAAGATACTAAGGCTGAAGTGATTTCAATTCGGATAGACATTTCGGAATTGTCATTGATAATTTCAGTTGGATTTTGAGATAATTGACTCAAATATAAAGCTTGGATATATACTTCTACCCACATTTTTGATCGTGAACCTGCACCGTTAAGTTGCAAAGTTTTGTTCTCAAACTTCATTGTTCTAGGGAGAGTTACTCCTTCAAAAACGATTTCTTTTTGAGCAATTGCATCAGATGAAAATAAAACAGAAACAATAAGAATTAATCCAAGTATAATCTTTTTCATTTTTATAAAATTTAAATTTTGCGCAAAAATAATTTTAATTAACCGAAAATTTATACTTCAAAACCTTTATTTTGTTAAATTTATAAAATTTAACTATATGGTAAGTAGATTTTTACGACTAGTTTAAAATATCGGTAAATAATCGCTTACATTCGCAAAATGTACTTATTTACTCTAAATTTTTTCTGAACGGAAAAACGTATAATTACGATTCAGCGTTGTAAATAATTCCTGAACTATGATCTGAATCAGCTCCAGTAACACTTCGCAATGCGTTAACTTCTCCCCGTATTTTTAAAACTCCTAATAAAGCAAAAATTAAAGCTTCCTTAAATTCTAAAATTTTTGGTGATGGAATTATAATTTCCATATTTGGTAAATGAAATTGAATCCTTTCGATCAGAAAATCATTATAGGCACCACCACCTGTAATTAACATGCGTTGTTTTTCTTTCTGTGTTTCAAAAGAATTTAATGCAAGTGCTGTCTGAACAGCAATGTGCTCTGTAAAAGTTCTGAGTTTATCTTCAATTGAGATAGAATACTTTTCAATTATGGGCAAAATAATTTCTTTTACAAATTCAAAACCTAATGATTTTGGGGCATCTTTTTTGTAAAAGTCTAATGCATTCAATTCATTTAATAAATCATCATTACATTGACCAGTTTTAGAAATTTGACCTTTATCATCGTAATTTAATCCTAATTGATTGGCGTAAAAATTAAGAACAGTATTTACGGGAGAAATATCGAATGCAATTCGGCTATTGTTTTTTTCAAAAGAAACATTAGAAAAACCTCCCAAATTCATGCAATAATAATAATCAGCAAATAAGATGCGATCACCAATAGGAACTAAAGGAGCGCCTTGTCCGCCTAACTGAACATCTTGAACTCTAAAATCGCAAACGACTTTTTGTTTAATCAAAGTTGCAATCTCAGGCAGATTTCCAATTTGAAGTGTAAATCCGTTTTGAGGTTGGTGTAAAATAGTATGACCATGAGAACAAACGGCATCCAAATTTTCGATCGCATGTTTGTCTATAAATGTTGTAATGATAGAAGCTAGTAGTTTGGTGTAGTTTTTATTTAATGCTACTAGTTGATTTTCGGTATAATCTACAGCTGTTTTTAGTATAGAAATCCAGTCAGAATGGTATGGAATAGTCTCACTTTCGAGGATTTCAAATGACCATTTATCATTTTTTATTTGGAAATGAATGTGTGCCAAATCGACTCCATCCAGCGAAGTTCCTGACATCACTCCGATAACGTTATAGTAATCTTTTTTCATGGGCCAAATTTACGATTCAAAATTGAAAAGTTCACAATTAAAAATTATCTTTGGCTACATTTTTTAAACAAAAAACATACTTTATTTTATATTATTATGGATTTTAATTTAACCGAAGAACATTTAATGATCCAACAAGCAGCACGAGATTTTGCTCAAACTGAATTGTTGGAAGGCGTAATCGAAAGAGATGAACACTCAAAATTCCCTACTGAACAGGTCAAAAAAATGGCCGAACTTGGATTTTTAGGAATGATGGTTGATCCAAAATACGGAGGATCAGGTCTCGACAGTATTTCGTATGTGCTTGCAATAACTGAAATTGCCAAAATTGATGCTTCAGCGGCTGTAATTATGTCTGTAAATAATTCTTTGGTTTGTGCCGGATTAGAGAAATATTGTAATGAAGAGCAAAAAATGAAATATCTGGTTCCTCTTGCAAAAGGAGACGTGATCGGAGCATTTTGTTTATCAGAACCAGAAGCTGGGTCAGACGCAACTTCTCAAAAAACAACTGCCATTGACAAAGGAGACCATTATTTATTAAATGGTACAAAAAACTGGATTACTAACGGCGGTACAGCGTCAACATATATTGTGATTGCTCAAACCGATGTTGAAAAAGGACACAAAGGAATTAATGCTTTTATTGTTGAAAAAGGATGGGCTGGATTCGATATTGGTCCTAAAGAAAAGAAAATGGGTATTCGTGGTTCAGACACGCATTCTTTATTGTTTAATGATGTCAAAGTGCCAAAAGAAAATAGAATTGGAGCCGATGGTTTTGGTTTTAATTTTGCAATGGCTGTTTTAAATGGTGGACGTATTGGTATTGCTTCTCAGGCCTTAGGAATTGCAACCGGAGCTTATGAATTGGCTTTGAAATATTCGCAAGAGCGTAAATCTTTTGGTAAAGAAATTTTCAAACACCAAGCAATTGCTTTTAAATTAGCGGATATGGCAACTCAGATTTCGGCTGCTAGATTGATGTGTTTGCATGCAGCTTCTCAAAAAGACGAAGGAAAAGATATCTCACAATCGGGAGCAATGGCCAAATTATTTGCTTCTCAAACCGCAATGGATGTTACTATCGAAGCGGTACAAATTCACGGAGGTAACGGTTATGTTGCCGAATATCACGTAGAACGCATGATGAGAGACGCCAAAATCACCCAGATTTATGAAGGAACTTCAGAAATTCAACGTATTGTAATTTCGAGAACCTTAATCGCATAATAGATTTTTTTAAATTATACTCAAAACCAAATCCAAACTTGAATTTCAAGTTTGGATTTGGTTTTTCTAATTTTAAATTAGTTTTAGAATCTTAGTAACTTAGCAACTCAGAAACTTATTTTCATCAAAATGAAGGTTTTCAAAAATATAATCGGTGGACTTTTAGTAAGCTTTGTTGGCTCATTACCATTGAGTTATCTGAATATTATTGGTGTTGAAGTTTTCTCAAAGTTTGGAATAAATTCGTTGGTTTCGTATTTGCTTGGCGTAATTATCATTCAGACTGTGGTGGTTTATTTCACCGTGATTTTTGCAAATCAATTGGTAAGCAATAAGAAATTAATGAAGCGTATTGATTTCTTAGCTGTATTTTTTCTTCTATTGCTCGCTTATGTATTTTACGCTTATTCTGATCAAACTTTTAAAGAAAGTAATTATTTAGAACAATATGTTCAATATTCTCCTTTTTTAATCGGAATGGTTTTGTGTGGACTGAATTTTCTTCAAATACCTTTTTGGGTAGGCTGGAATTTATATTTATTAAATGCCAATCACATTGTATTGGTTGGTAAGCTTAAATTTCATTATATATTAGGAACATTGTTAGGAACTTTTTGGGGAATGCTCGTGGCGATAATGCTTTTGGATTCTTTATCACAACAACGATTTACATTTTCAAAATATATTATGCCAATTGGAATCCCACTATTCTTTATAATTTTGGCCTTTTTTCAAACTTTTAAAGTTTATAAAAAATATATCCGATAGCATGTCAATTATGACTTTTTTAAAAAATTTTTCGACGAACTTAAATTATTCTTTTTTGCTTGTTTTGTTTATTTTTGTGGCATGAAAAACATTATTATTACAGGAACAAGCAGAGGTATTGGTTTAGAACTGGTTTTGCAGTTTGCCAACGCAGGACATCAGGTTTTGGCTTTGTCGCGAAAAACACATCAAGATTTACTTTCCCATAAAAATGTTACGTTTCTTTCTGTTGATTTATCTAATGAAGCAGATTTACAGCAAGTAACCGGCTTTTTGACTACGACTTGGAAAAAAATCGATGCAGTGGTTCATAACGCAGGGAGTTTGTTATTGAGACCTTTTTCAGAAACGACACAACATGATTTCGAAAATATTTACAAAGTGAATGTTTTTGGAGTGGCTAATTTAACTCGTATTTGTTTGCCGTATTTGCAAAAAGGAAGCCATGTAGTAACGATCAGTTCTATGGGAGGAGTACAAGGGAGCCTTAAATTTGCTGGATTAGCAGCTTATAGTTCTAGTAAAGGAGCTGTGATTACTTTATCAGAATTATTAGCGGAAGAATATAAAGAACAAGGAATTTCTTTTAATGTTTTGGCTTTGGGTTCTGTTCAAACCGAGATGTTACAGGAAGCTTTTCCGGGTTATCAAGCGCCACTTTCGGCAAGTGAAATGGCTACTTATATTTATGATTTTACTCTTAAAGGAAATAAATATTTTAATGGTAAAGTGTTGCCGGTTTCTTCAACTAATCCTTAAAATATTTAAAATTAATTAAACCAATTTAAAACTATTAATATTCGACTAATTGTCTGAAACACTTTTAAAATATTTACCAGAACATGCCGTAAAACCAGTTTTTGAACTGATTGTTACGCATCAGGTGCATCTGAAAATTGTAAATGAAAGACAAACTCGTCACGGTGATTATAGAAAAGCGTTGAACGGAAAACATGAGATTACGGTTAATGCGAGTCTTAATAAGTATCGGTTTTTAATTACGTTAGTTCATGAGATTTCACATTTAGTCGCTTTTGAAAAATTTGGGCGAAACATTAAACCTCATGGAAATGAATGGAAATATTCTTTTCAAAGATTAATGATACCTTTTATAAGACCTGAGATTTTTCCGAACCATTTGTTGCCTTTGTTGGCGAGGCACTTCAAAAATCCTTCTGCAAGTAGCGATACAGATGCCACATTAGCACTTGCTTTAAAACAATATGACAAACCCAATGATAAGAATTTTGTATTTGAAATTCCTTATGGAAGTGTTTTTAGGATTTCAAATGGAAAAATTTTTAAGAAAATAGCAATTCGGACTAAGCGATACGAATGTTTAGAGATAAGTTCTGGACGATTGTATTTATTTAACCCAAATGCGGAAGTAGAATTACTACCTTCATAAAAAGTTCTGGATATATTATACATGAAAACAACAGAATGATCAATTAATAGGGTCAAAAGGGGACTTAATATCTAAATAAATGATAGTTACCGATTTGTTTTTTTAAGTTAGGAATTTTTCCTTATTTTAGACCATAATAAAAAAATAAGTTATAGAGTTAATGAATTAATACTTCCGAATTGGAAGATAATTATAGAAATAGAAATGGATAAAAATTATTATGCAATTATTATGGCCGGTGGAGTTGGATCTCGATTTTGGCCAGTTAGTACTACAGAATTCCCAAAACAATTTCACGATATGTTGGGTGCGGGGGAAACCTTAATTCAGAAAACATTCAGCAGATTATCAAAATTAATTCCTGTTGAAAATATTTTGATTTTAACTAATGAAAGATATAACTCAATTGTTTTGGAGCAGTTGCCATTAGTAAAACAAGAACAGGTTTTATTGGAGCCAGCAATGAGAAATACGGCGCCTTGTATTTTATATGCTTCTTTAAAAATTAAAAAGCAAAATCCTGATGCAGTTATGGTTGTTGCGCCAAGTGACCACTGGATTGAAGATGAAGCTGCTTTTACAGCTAATTTGCAACAATGTTTTGATTTCTGTTCAAAAGAAAATGCTTTGATGACTTTAGGAATTCAACCTACTTTTCCAAATACTGGTTTTGGTTATATTGAATATGATAAAACCGATACTAATCCAATAAAAAAAGTATCTCAATTTCGTGAAAAGCCAGATTATGAAACTGCCAAAGCATTCTTGAAAAGCGGTAATTTCTTGTGGAATGGAGGAATTTTTATTTGGAGCGTAAAATCGATAACTGAAGCGTTTGAGAACTTTCAGCCAACAATGAATACTTTGTTCCAAAATGGAGTTGAAAGTTATAATACTGAGGCTGAAAAATCTTTTATTGAACAAAATTATGCCTTGGCAGAAAATGTTTCTATCGATTATGCCGTGATGGAAAGTGCCAAAAATGTATACGTTCTTCCTGCAACTTTCGATTGGAATGATTTAGGAACTTGGGGTTCTTTACATGAAAAATTAGATAAAGACGAAAACAATAATTCAGTGGTAAATGCTAAAGTACTATTGTTAAACTCATCAAATAATATTATCAGTACATCTTTAGGCAAGCAGGTTGTTATTGAAGGATTAGATGATTATATTATTGTTGATAAGGATTCTGTATTATTGATTTATCCAAAAGGAAAAGAGCAAGATATTAAAGGAGTTGTTGCTCAATTGAAATAATTGACAGATAATTTTAAAACAGAAAGGGTAGCAGTTAGTTAAAATTGCTACCCTTTTTTTATGTTGTATTTGAAGTTTATTCTTTTAAATGAGCTTCTCTCACTTTCTTGAATAATTCTGAAGAATAAACGAATTCTACGATAGCTTCATTGTCGGTACGGAAAATTTCTTCTTTAGTTCCTTGCCATGCTTTAACGCCATTTTTTAGAAATAAAATATTATCTCCAATTTCCATTACGGAGTTCATATCGTGAGTGTTTACAACAGTTGTGATATTATATTCAACCGTTATTTCTTTGATAAGATTATCAATTAAAATAGCCGTATTTGGATCTAATCCTGAATTAGGTTCGTCACAAAACAAATATTTTGGGTTGTTTACAATAGCTCTGGCGATAGCGACTCTTTTCTGCATTCCACCCGAAATTTCCGAAGGCAATTTTTTGTGGGCGCCGATCAGATTTACTCTTTCTAAAACAAAATCAACTCTTTTTTGAATTTTGAATTTACTGTCGTTGGTAAACATTCTCAAAGGGAAAGCAACATTTTCAGAAACAGTCATACTGTCAAAAAGAGCGCTTCCCTGAAAAAGCATTCCTATTTCGGTACGCAATTCTCTTTTTTCGTCGGCATCTAGCTCAGAATAAATTCTGCCATCGAAAGAAATGGTTCCTACTTCCGGAGTATGAATTCCTAATAATGATTTTAACAATACGGTTTTACCAGATCCACTTTGACCGATAATCAAATTGGTTTTACCAGCTTCAAAAACACTGGAAATTCCTTTTAGAATTTTGACATCATTAAATGATTTTTCTATGTTTTTTATTTCTATCATTTTGTCAAGAGTAATTGTGTAATAATGTAATTCAGTACAATAATAGCAATCGAAGTCCATACAAATGATACCGTACTGGCTTTACCAACTTCAAGGGCTCCACCTTTCATGTAATAACCATGAAAAGAAGGAATTGTTGCTAATAGCATACCAAAAATAAATGTTTTAATAAAGGAGTATACAATATGAAACGGAAGAAAATCTTTTTGAATTCCTTCAATATAATCGATGCTTGCACCAAAACCTCCATAAACAGTAGCAAGGTAACCACCAGCAATTCCTAGAAACATTCCAATCCCGATAAGGAAAGGGTATAAAAGAAGGGCGATTATTTTTGGGAAAACTAAATAGTTAAGAGAGTTAACACCCATCACTTCAAGCGCGTCAATTTGTTCGGTAACACGCATAGATCCTATACTTGACGTTATAAAAGAGCCCATTTTTCCAGCCATAATAATTGACATAAATGTTGGGGCAAATTCTAAAATTACTGATTGGCGAGTCGCAAATCCAATAAGATATTTGGGAATGAATGAATTAGTTAAGTTTAAAGCTGTTTGAATAGAAACAACCCCACCAACGAAGAAAGAAATGAAAGCAACAATTCCCAACGAATCAATAATTAAATCATCAATTTCTTTGAATATTAAACCTTTCATAACAGACCATTTTGTCGGTTTTTTGAAGATTTCCTGCCACATTAAAAAATATTTCCCGATTTGGGACAAATAACGAATAAGCATCATAGTTTATAGAATATGGGCTAAATTACAAAAATAGTGAATAGCAATTAGGGAATAGTAAAAAGTAAGTGCCTGATTGGCTTAAAAAAGTTTTTCTTTCATTTTTTGCAAACGATAATTGCGAATGAATTTTGCTTGTTCTGGTGTAACTAACATTGTTTTATTTTCTCGTTTTGCTTTCCAGTAGCCTTTAATATAATCGAGAAATAATAACGGTTTTCCTTTTCTTAAAGCTAATTTTAATGAAGCAATTGATGTAATTATAAAACCGTAACCTAAGGTGTAAAAAGCTTCACCTTGTTTATAACGCGCTGCTTTGTTATAGTTTGCACCGGTTGGTTTAAGATGTTTTACATGCAAACTTTCATTAGTGACCACTTTCCAATTGTAGAATTTGCAAAGCAATTCATCAACGGTGTCCCAACCCATAGCTGGTTTTAATCCACCAATTTGTTTGAAGGTTTCTTTTCGGTATGCCTTCAAAGCACCACGAATATGGTCTTTGTCGGTAAGATTTTCTAAAATCCATTCACCGTTTTTTTCAATATAGCAGAATCCACCAGCCATTCCAATTCTGTCATCTGATTCAAAATGTTTGATTACAGTTTCAAAATAATTGGGAGGAAAAATCAAATCGGCATCAATTTTTACCAAAATATCATAGTCGTCATCAATATGTTTTTCACCTTCGTGAAAAGCTTGAATCACTTTACTTCCTGGCAAATGAATAGCATTTGAAACTTTATTGACTAAAGAAATAAACGGATATTTTTGGCTGAATTCCGAAATGATTTCAGGGGTTCTATCTGTCGAATTATCATTAACTACAATAATTTTTGAAGGCAAAATGGTTTGCTCTACCAAAGATTGTAAAGTTACCGCCATAAAGGCTTCTTCATTGTAGGCCGGAATAATTATATAATATCTCATGGGACTAATTACTATTTATTAGCCACTTTTTCAGCGTAAACAATATAATATCTATTGGTAAAACTGCGTAAAAATGGTCTTAAACCAAATTTCTTTACAGGATTTGTCCATTTTTGTCTGTCGATAATTTTCCAACCAGTTTTTTCTAAAAGCCAATCTAATTGCCAGTCTTCAAATTCGTGGTAATGTCTGTCCCACATATCTGTTTTGCTTCTATATGCTGGTGAAAACCATAAACGCATCGGAATAGAAATCAGCAGTTTTTCTGATTTTATTTCGTTTAAAATTGTAAATGGATTTAATAAATGTTCGAAAATTTCAAAAGCAGTAACGACATCTGTCTTTTCAGTTTTTAAAACATCTTGGTTTAAATCTAAATCTTCGCCAGTGGTATTTTTTACTGAAAAACCGGCTTCTTTCATGATTTTTGAAAATGGATTTTCAACACCTAAATCTAGGATTGTTTCAGATGTTTTGATGTGTTTTTGTAAAAATTCTAAGGTAAGTTTGAATCTTTTATTTGGAAACGTTTTTTCGTACATGTTTTTAATTTTTGACTACCGCAGTTGCTTTAGAGTTGCAAATATAGAGATAATTGGGAGAATAGATAATTAGGTAATTTGGAAATTAAATGATTTGAAATATACAAAGTTTTAAATTTAAGAAACTCCTATAAAAAAAGTCCACATCACTAATAAAAGTGATGTGGACTTGCAATATAAACGTACAGGTAAAATCTTAATGACGATATACGAATGCATTAACATTCATACCTGCACCAACTGAAGCAAAGATGACAACATCACCTTTGTTTATTTCGTGATTTTCTATTTTTCCTTGTAGTATCAGATCATAAAGAGTTGGTACAGTTGCAACACTGCTATTCCCTAGATCATGAATACTCATTGGCATAATATCTTGTGGTGGAACTTTATCGTATAATTTATAAAAACGAGCAATTATAGCTTCGTCCATTTTTTCGTTTGCCTGATGAATCAATATTTTTTTGACTTCATCAATTGCAATTCCGCTTTTGTCTAAGCAGCTTTTCATTGCTGCAGGAACTTGGCTTAATGCAAACTCATATATTTTTCGGCCATACATTTTGATATATTTAGTGTCTGGATCTAAATCAGGATTGTATGATTTTCCAAAGAACAAAAAGTTGGCTTCTTCATTAGCAAAAGTGGCACTTTCATAAGATAACAAACCTGCTTCATCAGTAGAAAGTTCTAAAATAGAAGCTCCAGCTCCATCAGAATAAATCATAGAATCACGATCATGATCATCTACAACTCTTGATAAAGTTTCAGCACCAATTACCAAAACTCTTTTTGCCATTCCAGATTTAATAAAAGCATTGGCTTGCAGAACTCCTTCAATCCAGCCAGGACATCCAAAAAGAATATCATAGGCTACACATTTAGGGTTTTTTATATCTAGTTTGTTTTTTACACGAGTGGCTAAACTTGGAAGATGATCTGTTTGAGTAGTTCCAAATTTTACATCACCAAAATTATGAGCGAAAATAATATAGTCTAAAGATTCGCGATCTACATTGGCATTTTGTATTGCTTTCTCGGCAGCAAAAAAGGCTAAATCAGATGCGTTGTGTTGATCTTCGGCATAACGACGATTTTCAATGCCTGTAATGCCTTTAAATTTTTTAATTACAACTTCATTTGGATAACCAAACGGAGAACCGTCTTCATTCAGAAAGACATGATTACCAAAGTCTGTATTTTTGACTTCTATATTTGGAATGTAACTTCCCGTGCCTATTATTTTTATTTTCATTATTCCGCTATTATCAAATATAATTCAGGGGTTAAATTTATGGCTAAATTATAAATAAAATTATGATAACTGTCATAAAAAGTACTATGCGTGCATATAATTATGGAATAGTAATTTTTTATTAAATTTATTGCTTATTTTTTAATGAAAAATAACAAATGATATGTTTTGGTTCTTGAATATCTACATATAACAAAGTTGATGGTTTTTGTTATAAGTTTTCAAAGTCTGCTGTGGGCTATATAAATTCTCAATAAATTATTGATTTAAAATTAAACTTACAATGTAAGTGTGATTAACCCTTGTTAAATTATTAATTATAATGAGTTTTTTTGATAATATGATAGAATTTGAGTTTAAAATAAAGGTGTTTTATTTAGTTTTGTTAATATTGTTGTTTAATAAATGAAATTATTTCAACACAAAACCTTTTATAAATAAATTCTGTTATAACATAATGAGTAATATTAAATATTTTCTAATATTCTTTTTTGCTTTTGTTAATTCTGTTGTATCCCAATATAAATTTGAAAACTATCAATTTAGAACTATAAGAGAAACTACATCCCAAAGAGCGATTTCATCTATAGTTCAAGATCAAAATGGCTTCATTTGGATAGGAACCGATGGAGCTGGTTTGTATCGTTATGATGGTGTAAATTATTTTGCATACCAATATAATCCACAAAAAAGAGGTTCGGTAAATAGTAATGTTATTTATTCGACTTATGTTGATACAAATAATAATTTGTGGGTTGGTACAGACGAAGGTTTGTGTTTCTATAATAGAGACCTGGATAGTTTTACTAAAATTAATATTCAAGATGTTATTGTAAAGGGATATGACAGTCCAATCTCTGTAAAGACCATTACTCAGGATAATAATGGAAATTTAATATTGGGAACTTTCGGTTTTGGAATATTTAAAATGAATTTAAAGACTTTTAAAACCTCTCTGATAAAACCCAATTTATTGAACAGAGCTAATTTGCGTATAAACTGTTCAGTTAAAAACAAGCAAGGAATTATTTATTTTGGAACTGAGCAAGGACTTGTTGAGATGGATTCAAAAGGAACTATTAAGCAAGTCTATAAAGATAAATTTAAAAGAGTACCGATCTTAGATGAAATTGAAAGTCTTGCTATAGACAAACTTGGGTATATATGGGTAGGAACAACTTCCGAGGGTTTATTAAAAATCAAACCTGAAATGGATAATTATCACTATGAAAATTACCGTATTACCAAAAATAAGATTCTTTCTATCATTCAGAGTAGAAAAAATTATATGATCTGCGGAACTGAGAATGATGGTTTATTAATTGTAAACCAAGACGGAGAAATGGTTAAGCATTATGTTCATAGTAATTATGACGATTTTGGCTTAAAATCAAATTCGGTTTGGTCATTATATGAAGATCAAGAAAATAGATTGTGGTTAGGATATTATAATAAAGGACTTGGTGTATTTGACATAAAAAATAACAAATTTAACGCTATTGAATCGCTCCTAAATAATGAAAATTCTTTGCAGGCAAGTTCAGTAACCTCTTTGATAAAAGACAAAACCGGTAAATTGTTAATAAGTACCGAAGGAGGAGGAATAGATATTTTTGATGCTAAAAGTAAGCAGTTTATACATGTAAATAAAAAAAGCCAACATTATTATTCAAATTTGGATGCCAATGATATTCAGACCATATTTATAGATAGTAAGCAAAATATCTGGGCTGGAAGCTGGAATTTAGGTGTATATTTTTTAAAAAACGGAACCACTAAATTTGTAAACTACAATACCAAAAACACAAATGGATTAAAATCGGATCGGATTTTTAGTTTTTCAGAAGATTCTAAAGGGCGAATTTGGATTGGAACTTTTATAAAAGGATTACATTATTATGATCCTGAGACAAATAAGTTTGTTCACTGTGACTCCAAGGGATTTGTTGACAACGCCTTAGACTCAGGTTTTATTCGTAAAGTTTTTGTTGATTCTGATGATACAATTTGGGTGGGAACAATATTGGGTTTGTTTACTGTAGATACAAAAAACAATAGTAATTTCAAGGTGACTTCAATGCGTGATGCGATGCTCAAAAACAGAACCAGGCATAGAAGTATACACACTATTTTATCCATTTACGAATCAAATGATAAAAGGATATGGATAGGAACAGAAGGAGGTTTGTTTAGCTATAATAAAAAAAGCAAAACATTTTCAAATTACAATGATTTTCCTGGTTTCAAAGAGAAATCTGTTCGGTCTATAATTTCAGATAATAATGATTGTCTTTGGATTAGCGGTGGATTAGGACTTACAAAACTGGATTTTAAAAACAGAAAAAGCACCAATTTAAATAAGGATGACGGTCTTATCACCAATGAATTTAATAATAATGCTGTTTTTAAAGACGGAAATGGAAATCTCTATTTTGGCGGTTATGATGGAATTAATTATTTCAATCCCAATCAAATAAAAAAGATAGAAAAATCACCAAAATTGTATTTCAGCGATTTTAAATTATTTAATAAATCAATTGAATTAAATGAAAAATCCTCACCGCTAACAAAAGTAATTTCCCGAACCAAAGAACTGATTTTGGATCATACACAATCCGTTTTCACGATCGAATATGTTGGCATTAATTACAATTATCCTAATAAAAATCAATATGCCTATTATCTAGATGGTTTTGAAAATAATTGGAATTATGTAGGGAATAAGAGAACAGCGACATATACCAATTTGCCTGCTGGTAATTATGTTTTTAAGGTAAAATCGGCAAATTCGGATGGATCCTGGAATAGTATTCCTATCGAATTAAAAATAGAAATATTACCTCCATGGTGGAAAACCTATTGGGCTTATTCTTTATACACTTTAATTTTTGTTTTAGTGGTTTTATATCTAAATAAAATTTATCAAAATCGTTTCAAAGCGAGACAGGCAATAATTTTAGAGAAAGGAAAAGCGATTCAACTTGAGAAGCTAAACAATAAGAAGCTACAGTTTTTTACGAATATTTCCCACGAGTTCAGAACGCCATTAACGTTAATCATTAACCCTTTGGAAGATATGCTCAGAAGTAAAAATATATCTTCTGAAATGCATAATAAATTAAAAACAATCCATAAAAGTTCTACTAGACTTTCGAGACTAATCAATGAGCTTATGGATTTTAATAAATTACAGTTTAATAGAATCTTTTTGCAAATAAAAAGAATTGAAGTTATAGCTTTTGCAAAAGAAATTATAAGCTACTTTGATGAAGAAGCAATTGCAAGAAACATTACCATCAGATTTGAGTCGACACACGATGAACTTGAGGATTGGTTAGACCCACAAATGCTCGAAAAAATCATCTTTAACATTGTTTCAAATGCATTTAAATTTACTCCTGATGATGGATTAATTACTATTTCTGTTGAAAAATTAGACGCAGAAAGTCAATTGTTTATTGATGGTCATAAAGTTTCTTCGTTTTCAATTAAGGTGAAAGATACTGGTGCAGGAATTAGCCAAAAAGATTTAAAAAGAATTTTTGACAGATTTTATCAAGTCAATAATTCAAACAAAGCTTATTATGGCAGTACCGGAATTGGTCTTGAAGTTGTAAAAGAATTTGTTGAATTGCATAAAGGCAAAATAGACGTTGAAAGTCAGGTTGGAGAAGGGACAACGTTTACAGTTACATTTCCGTTGGGTAATTCCTTTTATAATGATGATGAAATAATTAATGAAAGCTATGAATTAGAAAATTATAAAAGCAAAGCATTTATTGCCCCAACTGAAAGTAAAATGTTTGATGAGGAAGAAGAGGTTGAAGAAGAAGAGAGCATAAAAGCTTACACGCTTTTGATTGTTGAAGATAATATAGAGTTAAGAAATTATTTGAAAGACGAACTGAGTAAAATTTATAAAGTTATCGTAGCAAAAAATGGTAAAAAAGGGTACGAATTAGCCGTTCAAAAATTGCCAGATTTAATTATTACGGATGTCATAATGCCAGTAATGGATGGTTTGGAATTCTGCAAAAATATAAAAGCGAATATAGAAACAAGCCATATTCCTTTGCTAATGCTATCAGCAAAAGCGATGGTAAAAGACAGATTAGAAGGAATAGATTCGGGTGCTGATATTTATTTGAGCAAACCATTTGAATTGGATATTTTAAAATCCAGTTTGGCACAGCTAATTACTAGCAGACAAATCATGTTTAAGAAATTCTACACAGGAATAACAAAGAATGGTAAAGAAAAAACAACCACTCTTGACAACGAATTCATTCAAAAAATATTGCACTTTATTAATGAGAACATAAGTGATTCTCAATTGGGTGTTGAATTACTTTCAGACAAAGTTTCATTGAGCAGAAGTCAATTGTATCGAAAAATAAAAGTATTGACTGGCGGATCGATAAATGAGTTTATTAGAAATGTAAGATTAGAAAAAGCAAAACAGCTTATTCAACAAGGAAATAATAATATGAATGAAATCAGTTATAAAGTAGGGTTCACTTCGCCATCCTATTTTACTAAATGTTATAAAATCAAATACGGTCACTTACCCACAAAAGAAAAAAAATCAAAAGAAAAAGATCACTAAAAAAGGCTTTTTAAAGAATCGATTTTACTTCTAAACAAACTTCATTTTTTATAAAATGGAGTTTTTTTTTGCCAAAAATTGACCTAAAATAAAAAAGGACAGTTTTTTTACATTTAGTAAAATTCAGTTGGCAATATATCAGGTGTTTTTTTGTAAGAATAATATTTTTTCACTCTGTTTCTCATTAATAATTTAATTATTTTTTAAATAACTAAGGATTATTCAGTCGGTTACAATTTTGGTTTTAGCGTTTTTTGCAACAAATATTTTAGAAAATGCTTCAATAGTTTTAGAATATTTAGGTCTTTGGGTCTACTTTGGGCCATGAAATATTAATCAAATTGTTTGTTACATCGAAAATTTACGCAGATGAAAACAGCAATTACTTTAATGTTTTACAACCATGAAATTAATTTACTAAAACCCTAAACAAACCAAAATTTATGAAGAAACGATTACTAAAAAAACTATTATTTCTAACAGTACTATTGTGGGGAAATTTTTTCTTTGCTCAGACTGTTAAAGGTAAAGTGACCTCTGGTGGAGCTGTTTTACCAGGCGTGAATATAACGATTGAAGGAACCCAAAAAACAACAATTAGCGATTTTGATGGTACTTTCGTGATTAATAATGTGGCTCCAAAGTCAAGATTGATTTTTAAATACCAAGGCTACAAAACATTATATCTTGATGCAAATACAGCATCTGTAATGAATGTGACTATGGTTAATGAACTGGAAAAATTAAATGAAGTAGTGGTTATCGGATATGGTACTTCAAAAAGAAAAGATTTAAATGGTGCAATTTCTTCCGTTAGATCTTCTGAAATTCAAGACAAGCCATTTACTTCTATCGATCAAGCACTTGTTGGTAAGGCGGCGGGTGTAAATGTTGTTCAAAATTCAGGTACGCCCGGAGGAGGAATCACCGTGCAAATCAGAGGAATTACGTCTATTAATGGAAATGAACCATTATACGTTATTGATGGAACTCCAATTTTTGCAGATAAAAACAATGATTCGTTTTCATTTAGCGCACTAGGAGGAGGAAATGGACAAATCAAGAATTCGGCTTTATCTAGTATGAATATCGCAGATATAGAATCTATTGATATCTTAAAAGATGCATCTGCAACAGCAATTTACGGAGCCAACGGAGCCAATGGTGTTGTTTTGATTACTACCAAAAAAGGGAAAAAAGGAAAATCAACTATTAGTTATGAAACGTATTTGGGTACACAAGAAGTAACCAATTCTGTCGATGTTTTAAACTTGCCACAATATGCAAAGTACCAAACAAAAATTGCAAAAATAAGTGGTGAGCCAATTCCGTTTCAATTTCAAAAACCAGATTTATTAGGCGAAGGGACAAACTGGCAAGATGAACTTTTTAGATCAGCTATAATATACAATCACCAATTATCTTTCTCAGGTGAAAAAGAAGGAACAAGATATTACACTTCTTTAAATTATTTTGATCAGGAAGGAATTGTTTTAAATTCAGATTTTAACAGATTGTCTATGCGATTAAATGTAGATACTAATGTTAAGTCCTGGCTAAAAATTGGAAATAATGTTGCAATAACTAAGTCATCTCAAACAGTAGTTAGAAATGATGACAGAGGTGGTTTGGTTATGAATGCACTAAGACAATCTCCGGAATTACCAGTTAGATATGCTGATGGATCTTTTGCCGGTCCTTCAAATGGTTTAGGTTCTTCGGCAAATGAAGCCACCAATCCTATTGCTTTATCTGAATATAATAATGCAACTACAGACCGATATAAAATCAATGGTAATTTATTCGCCGATTTTAATTTATTGAAAGGATTGGTCTTCAGGTCTGAATTAGGATATGATTTGAATTTTGCAAAAAGTAGTGCTTTTGCGCCTGCATATACGCTAGGGAATGTAAGTGAACTTTTGAACAAATCTTTCAAACAACAAGATCAAAGTTTTTATTGGAGTATTAAAAATTATTTGACTTATAATAAAACTTTCAATGAGAATCACAATTTCACATTCTTATTAGGTCAGGAAGCACAAGAAAGTCAATACGAGTATTTGAGTGGTTATAGATCTGGAGATTTCTTAAATAGAAATTTCACCAATTTGGACATAGGTGATATTGATACAGCAGTAAACGGAAACGGTTCTGGCAGATGGTCCATGACATCTTATATTTCTAGACTAAATTATAACTTTTCTGATAAATATTCTTTTTCAGCTTCTTTGAGAGCAGATGCTTCATCAAACTTTGGACCTAATAACAAATGGGGTTATTTCCCATCATTCTCCGGTGGTTGGACTGTAAGTAATGAAAAGTTCTTTGAGCCAATATCAAAAGCTGTAAATTATTTTAAAGTTAGAGTTGGTTATGGTGAAGTGGGAAATCAAAATATTCCACCTAATAGATATGAAACTATTCTGACCTTGTTATCTTCTCCGTTTGGAGGTGTATCTCCAACAATTGATAATTTAGGTAACCCAGACATCAAATGGGAATCATTAAAATCATTCAATGCTGGATTTGATATGGATTTACTTAACCGTAGAGTTAGAGTGGCATTTGATTATTATATTAAAAATTCTTCGGATTTCTTGACAAAACAAATTAATGATGAATCCAATCAAAGTGCTCTTAACTACTATTTAAATACAGGAGAAATTGAGACTAAAGGAGTTGAATTAACCTTGAATACAAAAAACATTGCTACCGAAAATTTCTCATGGGACAGTACAATTATTTTATCAAAATACGATAATGAATTAACAAGTTTTCAAGGTGCTGGAAAATCTTTATTAGGCAAAGTACAATTTGATTTGTACACTGTAACGCGAACTACAGAAGGAGAACCAGTAGGACAATTTTATGGTTATGTTGCCGATGGATTATTTAAAAACGCAACACAATTAGCAGAAGGTCCCGTACAAGAAGCAGGAACAGGCATTGGTGATGTTCGTTTTAAGGATCTTAATAACGATGGAAAAATTGATGCTAAAGATCAAACCAATTTAGGAAGTGCAATACCTGATTTTACCTACACTTTTACAAATGATTTCAAATACAAAAACTTCAATTTATCAGTTGTTTTAACAGGAAGTCAAGGTAACGAAATCTACAACTTTACCCGTCATTATACAGATGGAATTTACCCAGGATTTGGAGACCGATATGGAAACGTTAGCACTCAGGTTTTAAACGCTTTTGAAGCGGGAGTTAATGAAAATACAGATGTTCCTAGAATCACCCTTAACGATCCAAATGGTAATGGTAGAATTTCAAGCAGATTTGTAGAAGATGGTTCCTATTTAAGAATTCAAAATATTTCTTTAGGATATGATTTAGCTAGTAATGTTTTTAAAAATTCTATTTTATCTAAAGCAAGAATATATCTAAACGTGCAAAACTTATACACGTTTACCAAATATTCAGGATTTGACCCGGCATTAGGAAATTTGGATCAAAACATTACATTGAGTGGAATTGATTTGGGAAGATATCCTGTGCCAAGAACTACTTCTTTGGGAGTTGATTTACAATTCTAAAAATTTATTAAAAACATTTAATTAATGATTAGTCGTTAAAAATAATAGTATGAAAAAACTTTTTAAATTTTTTATGATAGGAATGCTAATACCATTACTGTCTTTGTTTTCTTGTTCAAATGAATTTTTAGATGCACCATCTGAGAATCAATTAACACCAAGCGACTTACCAGAAGGCGTTACAGCTTTTGATGGAATAGCTGAGAGTTTGTATTTCAAGCCTTGGTTTACTTTTAATGATAAATTCCTAATTGCTGTTGGAGATATGTATGCCGGAAATGCATTTTCATTTGATGGCGCATATTCACAATTTGTAGAAGCTCAGGTAACTTCACAAAATCCAATCTTAACAGAAGGATATGTTTCATTATTTTCGGTTGTCGATCAGGCAAATAATTTGATGAGTCTCGTTGAAGAAAGAAAGAATGAATTACCAGAAGCATCTTATAAAAATGCAATAGCCGTTTCAAGATTTATGCGAGCAAATGCATACTTCTATTTGGTAAGAACATTTGGAGCTGTGCCTATTATTTCAAAAGCTGGATCTGCTGCACAACCTAAAAGAAATGTTGTCGAAGATGTTTATAAATTTATAAAATTAGATTTAGAATACGCTGTAGAAAATTTGCCTGCAATTTCAGTAAAAAAAGGATATATAAACCAAACTGTAGCTAAAGGCGTACTTGCCAAAGTATATTTGACATTAAACGAATATGATAAATGTGCTGCTTTGACTCAGGAAATTATGGGCAAGCAATATTCTTTGATTCAAGATTATGGAAACCTTTTTAATAGTCCGGAAAACAACAATAGTTCAGAGAGCATGTTTGCTTTGCAATGGAAAGCAATTTCGACTCAATGGGGAACTCAAAACACAAACCAAGCATACATAGTTCCTGGAGGTACAGGAATTACAGGCGGAGGAGACGGATGGGGCGTTTACTTGCCTTCTATTTCATTGCAAAATGGTTTTGAACCTAAAGATGCCAGAAAAAAGAGTACTATCATGACCGATGGTGATTTTTATCCTGAATTATTAAAAACCGAAGGCGGATTTACCTATAAAAAAATATTGTCTTCTACGGCAGCTAATTTTAGAAAATACATTGTAGGTTCTGCTGCAGAAAGAAACGATGTGTTTTTTATGAGAACGTCACAAAACACGATTATATTAAGATATTCGGATATTTTATTGATGCATGCCGAAGCGATTTTGGCTGGAGCTAATTCGACAACATCAGGATCAGCATTAAGTGCGTTCAATGAAGTAAGAACAAGAGCAGGATTGCCTACCAAAACAGTTTTGACAAGAGACGAACTATTTAATGAGAGACGAATAGAGTTTGCTCTTGAAGGACAATATTTCTTTGATTTAAAACGTCGCGGTTTGAATGAAGCTACCGCTATTATTTCACAACAAGAAGTTGGTTATTACTCAGATGATGCTAGAACACAATTAATCTCTAGAAAAATTACTCCTGGCCCTCATTATTTTGAATTGCCAATACCGCAATCCGCTATTGATACCAATCCATCATTGTTAGAGCCTCCAGTTCCTTTTAACTTTAATTAATTATTATACCTATGATAAATAAAATAAAATATAAAATCATCATCCTTTTAGCTTTAACTTTTTTTACAGCCTGTGAAAATGATGACTCAGTTCCTGCAAATGTAATAGCAATGGTTTCTGAACCGGGAGATTTGCTGAACCAAACTTTTCCCCTTAGTAAAATTAGAGTAGAAGGGGAAGGATTGTCCGGATTAAAAAAAATTACGCTTGATAATAAAATTGACATCAGTTTTAATCCTAACTATAATTCAGATAAAGCATTTATTTTCACTATCCCTTTTGATGAAAAATTAGGCAGTAGATTTGGAGTACAACCCATTACATTTGAAACTGCAAATGGTTCAATTACTAAAGATTTAGAGATTTTACAACCTACTCCGACTATTTTAAGAACAGTTCCAGCTGTAGCAACTCCAGGATTCCCGTTGGAAATCGAAGGAACTTGGTTTTATAATGTTTCTTCTGTAACCTTAGGAGGAAAAGGCGTGAGTTATACTTTAAAATCTGCATCTTCAATCATTATTGGTTTGCCAATAAATGCAGTTTCAGGATCTGAATTAGCTATTACTACACCAGGTGGAGTAGTAAAAAGAGTAATAGATTTTGAAAAAGTGGTTAATGTTTGTGATTTTGATGGTGGCGGTGTAAGAACAAATTGGTTTTCTTACGGAGATGTTGCTGATTTTAATCCAAGTACCGCTGGCGGACCAGCAGGGAATTATGCTTCATTTACCTGGTCTGGCTCAACTGCAAACGGATATAACGGAAGTAGTGCAGGAGGAGGCGACAGTTTCTTAGGTGCAACAAATAAAGACGCCACAAGAGCTTATATTGATATAGATGTAAGCGGAAGTGTTGTAGGGGCTAAGTTTACAATTCAATTGAATACTATTGAAGGCATAAATTATGGTGTTGCTTTCAAAATAACAGACCTAAATTGGACTACCAAAACTTTTTTACTTGCAGATTTCAAAGATAATTATGGTTTTGGAGATAATACGGCAGCTGCCTTAGATGTTTCCAAAATAAATGAAATTAAGATAGGAATTGATCAGTGGGATACACCAAATCCTTCCACAATTAAATACGATAATATTAAAATTCGTTACAAATAATTCATTGTTTAGTTAGTTTATAATTGATAAAAGGTTGCAATCAAATGCAGCCTTTTATTGAATTATCTAATAATGATAAAAAATGTTTTACAGTTAATATGTTCTAAAATAGATATAAAATGAAATATAAATTTTTAATAGTTTTAACTAGCTTTTTCTTTTTTTTGAATTCTTGTTCAAAGGAAGATGAAACAGTTGCCAACACTTTAGATGTTCCTGTCGCAAATTCTGCCACAGATATTAATGACACCGGTTTTAAAGCCAAATGGAATTACGTTTCCAATGCACAAACTTATCTTTTGGATATTTCTACAACTGCAGATTTTAAAACTTTATTACCAAACTACAATTCAAAACCAGTATCTGATTTGAGCGAAGTTGTAGCGGGTTTAAATGGTGCGACCCAGTATTTTTACAGAGTGAGAGCAAAAAAAGACTCTGAGATTTCCGGTTATTCTAATATAATCAGCATCATAACTACTGGTACGAGTAACATTCCTGAGGATCCAACTTTTCTGAAAGTTAAGGCAAATAAATTACAAAATCCGTTTTTTGTAGGGATGGCTGTTAAGTCGGATCAACTAATAAGCGGAAGTAAATATGATGTGATACTAAAAAATGAATTTAGTAGTATTTCTGCTGAGTATGAAATGAAAATGAATCCAATTTCAGTATCAAGTGGCGTTTACAATTGGACTGCAGCAGATAAAATTGTTGCTTACGGAAATACTAATGGCATTAATGTACATGGTCATGCCTTAGTGTGGCACGTTACGGTACCAACGTGGCTGGCTAATTTTTCTGGTTCTGATGAAGAATTTGCCGCCGAAGTAAAAAAATATATTACCGATGTCGTAACTCATTATGCAGGAAAAGTGAAATCCTGGGATGTTGTAAATGAAGCATTGGATGATAATAATGGTGGAATGAGAAATACCATTTTCCTTAAAAGAATGGGGCCAAATTATGTAAAAGATTGCTTTAAATGGGCAAGAGATGCAGCAAATGCGGCTGGTGATAAAAATTTACTATTGTTTTATAATGATTATGCTACTTCGACAAATATTCCTAAACAGGATAAAATGTTTTCAATTATTGATGATTTAAAGGCAAACAATCTTATTGATGGAGTAGGTTATCAAATGCATAACACTTATTTAAGTCCAACAAAGGCTCAAATAGAAACAGACCTAAATAGAGCTGTCGGTAAAGGTTTAAAAATTCATATTTCCGAATTAGATATACAAGTGAATCCAGCAAATGATATTAGTACTTTTACCAATGAAAGAAAATTGATTCAAAAAGAAAAGTATAAAGAGATCGTAAAAATATATAATGCGCTTCCTGCAGTAAACAAATATTCTATAACAATTTGGGGAATGAAGGATAATGAATCTTGGATTCCTTATAGTACAGATTTAAATCACGTAGGAAACGATTGGCCTTTGCTTTATGATTCAAATTTTAATATCAAAAGTGCTCATACAGGATTTCTAGAAGGACTAGATTGATTTTAAATGGCATTTGAGAATTGTATTTTGCTTTATTAAATACAACAAAATTTATACCTCATAAAATAACAAAAGCCTCGATATTTCGAGGCTTTTGTCGTAATTAAATTTTTCTAGTTTTCCATGTAGGCCTCAATAGGCGCACAGCTACAAACTAAATTTCTGTCTCCATAAGCATCATCAATACGACGAACAGACGGCCAGAATTTATTATCTGCAATATATTCTAATGGGTAAGCTGCAGTTTCTCTAGTATATGGGAAATCCCAAGAATCTGCAGTCAACATTGCTAATGTGTGTGGCGCATTTTTCAATACGTTATTTTTGTCATCTGCAGAGGATGTTTCGATTTCTTTTCTAATCGCGATAAGTGCATCACAAAAACGGTCTATTTCAGCCAAATCTTCAGATTCTGTTGGCTCAATCATTAAGGTTCCTGCTACAGGGAAAGAAACTGTCGGCGCATGGAAACCGTAATCCATCAAACGTTTAGCGATATCGCCAACTTCGATTCCGTTTTCTTTAAAGGCACGACAATCCAAAATCATTTCGTGAGCAGCTCTTCCGCATTCTCCAGTGTAAAGAATTGGATAGTGACCTTCGAAACGTGCTTTCATATAGTTGGCATTCAAGATAGCATGCTCGGTAGCGCTTTTCAATCCATCGGCACCCATCATTGTGATGTATCCGTAAGAAATCAAACATACTAAAGCTGATCCGTAAGGCGCTGATGAAATTGCTGTAATGGCTTGTTCTCCTCCTACATTTAGGATTGGGTTGGTTGGCAAGAAAGGAACTAATTTTTCGTTCACACAAATTGGCCCAACACCAGGTCCACCACCTCCGTGAGGAATAGCGAAAGTTTTGTGAAGGTTCAGGTGGCAAACGTCAGCTCCAATTGTAGCAGGGTTTGTTAGACCTACCTGAGCATTCATATTGGCACCATCCATATAAACTAATCCGCCGTTTTCGTGGATTAATTTAGTGATTTCGATGATTGAAGACTCATAAACTCCATGAGTAGAAGGATAGGTTACCATCAAACAAGACAAGTCGTCTTTGTGTTCAAGAGCTTTTTCTCTTAAATCTTCTACATCAATATTTCCTTCCGGAGTGGTTTTGGTTACAATGATTTTCATTCCCGCCATAGCCGCAGAAGCCGGGTTGGTTCCGTGAGCAGAAGCCGGAATCAAACATACGTTACGATACCCTTCACCGCGAGAAATATGATAAGCACGGATAGCCATTAAACCAGCATATTCTCCTTGAGCACCTGAGTTAGGTTGCAAAGTTGTTCCTGCAAATCCGGTAATTACATTTAATTGTTGTTCTAGTTTTTTCAGCATCGTGATGTAACCTTCAGCTTGTTCAATTGGAGCAAATGGGTGAATACTGTTCCAATTTGGCATAGATAAAGGCAACATTTCTGAGGCTGCATTCAATTTCATAGTACAAGAACCCAAAGAAATCATCGAATGGTTCAATGATAAATCTTTACGTTCTAATTTCTTGATATAACGCATCAACTGACTTTCAGAATGATGATTATTGAAAACATCATGTGTCAAGAAAGCAGAAGTTCTTTCTAATGAAGCAGGTAATTGACTTGCTGTTGCCAGTTCAGAAACCGTGAAAGTCTCTTTTCCTAAAGCTTCCGCAAAAATTGCAATAATTTGGTTGATGTCAGTTATAGAAGTCGTTTCGTTCAATGAGATTGAAATCGTTTCTGCATCAACATAGAAGAAGTTTACTTCGTTTCTTTCGGCAATCGCTTTTACTTTTTGAGCATCGGCTTTAACCAAAATAGTATCGAAGAAAGAGGTATTGGTTTGGTAAATACCCAATTTATTTAATGCCTCAGCAGTTGTCACGGCAGAAGCGTGAACTTTGTTCGCGATATATTTTAAGCCTTTTGGTCCGTGATAAACGGCATACATACCGGCCATAACAGCCAATAAAACCTGAGCGGTACAAATATTTGAAGTCGCTTTTTCACGTTTGATGTGTTGTTCACGAGTACCTAATGCCATACGTAAAGCACGGTTTCCATTAGCATCGATTGAAACCCCAATGATACGTCCCGGCATAGAACGTTTGTATTCTTCTTTCGTTGCGAAGTAAGCTGCGTGAGGTCCTCCGTAACCCATAGGAACTCCAAAACGTTGTGTGGTTCCTACTACTACAGCAGCTCCCATTTCTCCCGGAGAAGTTAAGGTTGCCAATGATAAAATATCGGCTGCAACAGCAACTTTAATTTCGTTTTCTTTTGCTTTAGCTATAAAAGCAGCATAATCGTTTACCTGGCCGTATTTTCCAGGGTATTGAAGAATAGCCCCGAAGAATTCGTTTGAAAAAGCAAAAGTTTCATGGTTTCCAACAACCAATTCAATTCCAACTGGAGTGGAACGGGTTTGTAATATCGATAAAGTTTGTGGCAATATTTCTTCGGAAACAAAGAACTTGTTTACGTTGTTTTTCTTTTGGTCGCGCGTACGAACATCGAATAATAAAGACATTGCTTCGGCAGCAGCAGTTCCTTCGTCAAGCAATGAAGCATTGGCAATTTCCATTCCTGTTAGTTCTATAACAGTTGTTTGGAAATTCAAAATAGCTTCTAAACGTCCTTGAGCAATTTCGGCTTGGTAAGGCGTATAAGCTGTGTACCATCCTGGGTTTTCAAAAATATTTCTTTGAATAGGAGCAGGAACGATAGTTGGGTGGTATCCTAAACCAATATATGATTTGAATACTTTATTTTTGTTTCCTAATTGTTGAATATGATTGGCAAATTCGTATTCCGTCATTGCAGGATCAAGATTCAAAGGTGCTTTTAGACGAATATCGTCCGGAAGTGTTTCATAAACAAGTTGTTCGATCGATTCAACTCCAATAGTTTGTAACATGTGTTGAAGATCTGACTCTCTTGGACCAATGTGTCTTAAAGCAAAAGCATCTGTTTTCATTTGTAGTTATCTATATTTTTTTAAAGAAATGTAATTTGGACAAAGAAAGTATATTCTTATTTAAATTAAGTTTATACTAGTTTTGTTACAATTTATGATGTATGTGTTGTTTTTTTGTCGCGCAAAATTAAGTATTATTAATAATTTAAAGGGTAATTTTAACTTCAATTTTTATGAAATTTTCAACTAAAGAGTTGATTTGTTAACAATTGATTAGATTTAAGAAATGAAACTATTGAAACAAATATTAAATTTTTATCTGAATAGCAGTATTCATGTAGCCTTGTCCACTTTTGCATTAGTTCAAATTACGTTTCATGTGTTTCATATTCAGTATGATCAGGCAATGGCTTTGTTCGTTTTTTTTGGAACAATTGTAGGATATAATTTCGTCAAATATGATGCTTTGGTTCGTGTACGTAAAATTTCGAAAGGGAATAAATTAAAGTTTATTGCTCTATTGAGTTTGATTTCTTTTGTTTTGGTGGGCTATTATTTTTTTCATTTGAAACGCATTACACAAATAATCTCTATTGCAATTTTTGCTATAACAGCTTTGTACACGCTTCCTTTTTTTCCAAATAGAAGAAATGCAAGAAACTGGGCTGGAGTGAAAATTTATATTGTTGCGATTTGTTGGGTAGGAGCAACAATGATTTTACCATTAATAAATGCTGAAATTCCATTTACTTCAGATTTTTTTATAAAATGTATTCAAAGGTTTATTTTGGTTTTTGTTCTGATATTGGTTTTCGAAATTCTTGATTTAGCCAATGATGATCCGCATTTAAAGACAGTTCCGCAAATGATAGGAGTAAAAAAGACTAAGCTTTTAGGATTTTTATTGCTGATTCCGTTTTGGTTTCTTGAAGTCTTTATTTCGACTTTTAATTATCATGATGCGGTCATAAACCTTATTATGGTAGTTACCCTGATGTTGTTTATCTTCTTTGCCAACCCAAACCGTTCCAAATATTACACTTCTTTTTGGGTTGAAGC
>NZ_DATIDY010000197.1:0-4280 GCF_035456085.1 Flavobacterium sp. | reverse complement strand
AACGTCCCGCTACTACAGCGGGTTTGGGACTAAATCAAGCCCATTCCTCGGATTTGCCAAATCATTCAAACACAAAACCATTATTCCATTAAGCCAATTGCCCAAATCCGTTGTAGTAGCTGTTACCGGCTGGCTTTTATCGACTTTTATAAAGTGGTTCAGGAGAATTCCAAAACATATCTTTGCCAATTTCGGTTAATTTAGTTTGCTTGGATTTATATGCTCCAATATGTCTGGCAGTTTTATAGTTTACTATTTTCCAATCCTCATCTTCAGTACGCAATTTAATTCTGTTTTTATCTTCTCTTTGCCATTCAAAATCATAACAGGTTTCAGATTGACTTTCCCAATAGTAACTTTTTCCTTTTCCATCTTCAAAAAAGTGTAAACTCCATCCAAAAATGACTATTAGTCCTGAACCATCATCATATTTATTCCAAATTCCTATTAGTTCATCTTTTTTTCTGAGAAACTGCGTTAGTATTTTCAGCATAATTTCTGTGTAATGTTAGGTCAATGCTTGCCGGTAACGTCCCGGTACTACAGCGGGTTTGGGACTAAATTAAGCCCATTCTTCGGATTTGCCAAATTATTACAAATACAAAACCATCTTTCCATTAAGCCTATTGCCCAAATCCGTTGTAGTAGCTGTTGTGCGATTGTGCTTTTCATTTTATTTTTTAAATAATTCTATCTTAAAAAAACCTAAATTCTTTCTATCTTTTCCATAACTTGTTACTAGTGTCAAATAAAATGTTGTGTCGTCTTTCCAAAAATTATCTCCCATAATACAAAGCCATTTTTTAGTTTGTTTTTCAAATTCTGTATCTAATTGAATAATTTTTTCAAATTCATTTTTTGTTTTTTTCTGAATAAAATATGAGGAGCATTCTTGTCCATCATAATGACCATTTATACGAAAAATTTTATTAGGTGACGTTTTTATATAATCTGGATTTCCTGTTAATTCTGTTTCTTGTCCATTTATTAAATTGAAACTTACATCTGTGGTGTGTCCTCCTTCACAAAGTAAAATGTTTTCGCTCGGGAAATATGCTTTAAAAGAACAGTCGTCTAATTCAAAATACGATTTATGTGTAGGTTTACGATTATTTATAAAATTAATTTTTTTGACCATTGGATAATCAATATCTTTTTCATCAAATTCAACAATTCCAATAAGCAGTTTTTGTGCAACTTTAAAGTCGGTAATTTTTTTGATTTCACTATTTTGACTATTTACTTTTTCCTTTTGAAGGTAATATTGTACCGAGTCGATTTGCTCCACTATAATGCTATATTTCCCATCTTCTTCATAAAAATCGGTTTTTTTTTTATTTGTCTTTATTGAAATGTTATCTTCGTTTAGAAAGGATTTCTCTTTTGCCTTTTCTGTTTTCTTTTCACATGATTGAAAAATTAAGATAATTGCAAAAAGGAATGTAAATGTTTTTTTCATTTTTTCTATCGTTTCAATTTTTGACGGCTGTTGGTTTAGCATATCGCACAACGTCTTGGTACTACAGCGGGTTTGGGGCTAAATTAAGCCTATTCCTCGGATTTGCCAAATCATCCCAAATACAAAACAATCTTTCCATTAAGCCAATTGCCCAAATCCGTTGTAGTAACTGTTAGGCGTAGTTTACTTGAAGTATTTTATTCTCTTTTCTTCTTCGGGTTTCAAAAACTGATGAGGACTTGTTCCTCTCAAAATAATATGATTTTTGTTTTCAAACGGTGAACCATTAATATAGTCAACTACAATATGTGGAGGCTCATGATATGCGTCACCAATTTCGTCAACCAATACAATTCTATCAAAATGTATTGCTTTAAGTTCAATGTGAAAAGCTTGATTATTTGGTTCTACTAAATTCCATTTCTCATATGCTTCTGAAAGATGTTTATCATATTTATCATAAAACTTTTCATCGAGACTCCAAATATTTGGGTATCTCCTGAATGCAATATCAAAGTTTTCAATCATATCCCATTCCCCAGTTTCCCAATTCACATAAGCCAAATACTTTTTTGCGTAAACAGATATACAATCAGCAGGTTGATAACAAGCAGTTTCATAAAATCGCCATGCTAAATTCTTATCATCATGAATTTTTGGATAATCAAACTGTTCAGAGGGTTTTATAAATACTGTTTGATAATCAACAGCATCTATACCGCCAATTACTTTTGTCAACTTTCTTTTTGTTGTTAATCTTGCCATTAAATTTGATTTTAATGAGCGCTTTCTCTTTTGCAATGAAATCCCAAAATAAGCGAAAAGCAAATGGTCATATTTAGGTTGAAAAAGCAAATCTTCGATTTCTGCTTTACCATAAATATAGAATTCTTTAACTCCAAGTTCGTTTAGGGTAAGTTTAAATATATCGCGTGATTTTTTTGAGAAATTTGATGATGAAGCTAAAATATACCCAAAAGGGATTTCAGTTTGCTTACCAATATCGTTACGAATGATAGTTTCTATTTTTTTTGGAGATATGTTTTGTTCGCGTTTGCATTGAATAATCCATACTCTTTCTTCGTCAAAATATTCTGATTCCTCATCATCTGAAGTTTTTACAAAATAGTTTTCTATTGCAAGAATATCAATCCCATCATCCGAACCCAATCTGCCCGTAGCTTCAATAGATTTCCAATCTTTAAAATCATAAATCAATTGACGAATTAAATCTTCAAAGCGATGAGGCTCTAAATCTTCAAAATGTATTGGATTAATTGTTCTTGTTATGCTCATAGTTGTCTTAAATTACGCCTAACGTTCTGGTACTACAGCGGGTTTGGGATTAAATTAAGACCATTTTTCGGATTTGCCAAATCATCCAAATACAAAACCATATTTCCATTAAGCCTATTGCCCAAATCCGTTGTAGTAGCTGTTAGCCGTTCGGTTTTTTATTTAGTTTTCAATAATTAATTCATTACTTGAATTGTCTACTTTTATGGACTTAAATTTTTGGATAAATGATTGACCTAATAATAAATCACTATTTTTTTCACCTATTGAAGCTTCAATATTATTAACTGTAATATTCCCAATTGTTAAACTTTTAATTTTAAAAATTGGTTTTTTAGAAGATGTACCATCAGCAATAGTGAAAGTTTTATAACCAAGAATGTCGCCTTTTGAAATTGTTCCATTTCTAACGAGAACGCTAAATACATCTTCCGGAATTAAAACTACTGAAGCTCCGCTATCTAATATAAAATCTAATCTTACAGAATTATTTATATTTATATTGATTTTATATATTCCATTTTCATATTTGAGTGGAAATCTATTAACTTTATTTTCATTTGTAAAATGTCTTTTTGTATTAGTAATAACTAACATTTCATTAGAACATTTGTTTCTCAACTTATCAACAGATTTTGCAATATAAGTAATTGCATTTGCTCTCATATCTTTTATTTTAAAACTAGAATTGTCTAAAATTTGAAAATCTCTCCAAACTTTGCATTCATCTTTTTCAATTTCTTCTTCAGAGTTGATAAGAAATTTTAAAACACCAAAACTTAATCTTTCTGAATATAATTTTTCATTTTCCTTTAAAATTTGTTTTGAAAGAGTAATATTAGATGTTAAGTATAGATAACTCAAAATGAGCTTATCTTCTATTTTTGGGATTTGTTTAATTTCATTAATATTATATTTATGCTTTAAATAAGTTAAAAATAAATCGCCTGCTTCCATTTCAGCAGGAGAATTAAAAGCATCGACGACTGCCATTTTTTTATCAAAAGTCTCAGAACTACTTAAAAAGACACAAATTTTATTGTCCAAGTCAAAAGCATTTTTTGCATAATTCATAATCTCAAACTCATTGTAAGCTTTATAATAATCAGAATCTGTTAATGGATTTTGACAATAACCTAAAGTTGGTCCAAAAAACAAAATAAAAATTCCGATTATTTGTGACTTACAAAGTGCTAACATGTTCTTGCAATACATAAACATTTGATTTTAATTCTTTGTTAACTTTTTTTAATTCTGAAATTTCATTTTTTAGTTTTTCCATCTCTGAAATTAAATCATTAATTGTCTCGATTAATTCTTTTTCCATTTTTATCTTAGCTTTTAAATTATTATTCAGGTTTTATAGTTCTGTCGTAAACTGACGGCTAACGTCAGTCTGTGAAAAAACTTCGGTTTGATTGTAAACAAATATAGTAAAATAGTGGTGTAAAAACAGGATTTTTCGTATTTTTAAGAATGCAACATATTCTAGGAATTTCCCGCCACCAGATGCGTATTTCAAGTT